>DAINNB010000246.1:0-1553 GCA_036736085.1 Chlamydiales bacterium | reverse complement strand
TATGGAGAAAATCGCGCAAATGTTCGGTGGATTTCCAGGAATGTAGGATTCATTATCTAGCTGTGTGCACCGAGGTGTTTATCACATCGAATTAAACATCAATCGGTTACACCATTTATCACACCATACTCACTTTGCACACGACCAACAAGAGGAACATGGAATGGCTTGACAGACCACTACTTCCATGTTCAGTTATTCTTTTGGTGGGTTATGCTCGAACAGCTGTTAGCAAGAGATGAGGGAAAAACCCTCGAATTCAAAGAAAATACCAATTCAATTCAACGAATCGTCCAGACAGCGATTGCTTTCGCTAATACCGCTGGCGGCGTGATTCTTTTGGGCATCAAAGACACTACCAAAGAAGTCGTCGGTCTAGAAAATATTATTGAGGATGAGCTTAGAGTTGCAAATGCTATCGCTGACGCCGTTTCTCCCCTTTTAGTTCCCTCTTTTCAACTTTCCTCCTGGCGGCATCGCGACGTACTCATCGTGACTATTCCTCATAGCCCAATGCCTTATTTTCTCAAGTCCAAGGGAGAACAGGAAGGAACCTTTATCCGTTTTGGATCAACGAATCGCCCTGCGGATGCTCATATATTGGCTGAAATTAAGCGTCTTAAGGGGCATACCACTTTTGACCAACTCCTTGATTGCAAACGCACTCCTAATGATCTCGATTTCGATCTGGCAAAACGGCTCTTCGAACATACTGGAAAATCATTTACTAAAGGAACTGCCAAATCACTCGATTTGTTAGTAGAGCATCAATCCAATCAATATCCATCGAAGGGGGCTCTTTTATTGTTTGGGAAAAACCGAGAAGAACTTTTTCCTCATCCCTTGGTTCGCTTGGCCCGTTTTGAAGGCACCAATAAGAACAAGTTTTTAGATCAAATGGATATTAGAAGTGCCTTACCCATTGCTCTCGATGAAATTTTAGCATTTGTTCGCAGAAATACTGCGCTGAGTGCTGTCATCCAAAGCATTCGCCGTGAGGACATTCCTCAATATCAGCCCGTCGTTCTTCGAGAAGCTGTTTTGAATGCATTAGTGCACGCTGACTATGCCAACATAGGCACTCCCATCTACATCGCGATCTTTGACGATCGAATGGAGATTACGAATCCCGGCGCGCTGCCTCTTGGTATGAGCCTTGAAATAGCACTTACCGGGGTTTCGCAGCTTCGCAATAAAGTCCTTGGACGGGTTTTTCGTGAACTCCGTCTTACAGATCAGTGGGGTTCTGGCCTAAATCGAATGATTGATGCTTGTCGGCAAAACAACATTGCCCCTCCAAAGTTTGAAGAAGTAGGTCAATTTTTCCGCATAACTCTTTATCCTAAATCCGAGTCTGTCTCCCCAACTATCCATTGGCATATCCCTATTATTGAACACCTTCGTAAGGAGAAGAGTATTTCGGCAAAGGCTGCCCAGGAATTATGGAAAATTTCCCGGAGAGCTGCTACGAATCGTTTAAAGGAAAAGAGCGATCAAGGCTTGTTAGTGGAAATGTCTACTGGAACCCGCGATCCACGTAAAGTCTATATTTT
>DAINNB010000245.1:0-1658 GCA_036736085.1 Chlamydiales bacterium | reverse complement strand
TAATCTTCGAAAGACCATAGCGAAAAAGCCGTCCATGCCTCCCTCGCAGGGAAGGATAGACAAAGGAGGACCTTCAGGGGTAAGGCCGTAATGAAACTGAAAAAAATCTGTTTGCCGTTCGTTCTCTTCCGGAAAGATGCTGCATGTCGCATAGATGATCCGGCCTCCGGGGCGCACGTATTGAAGGGCTTTGGCAAAAATTTCTCTTTGTTCGTTAACGAGGCGGTTTAAGAAGGGGGCGTCGATTTTTTCTTTCATTTCAGGATGGCGTCGCAGTGTTCCGCTTCCGCTGCAAGGAACATCGGCCAAGACCCAGTCCATCTTTCCTTTAAGCTGAGGCAGCTTTTTATGGTCGGGGGAAAGGAATTGGGCGTTTTGAACGCCGGCCCTTTTGAGCCTTTGCTTTGCTTGCAGCAAAGCGGATGGACGGATATCGTGAAGGTAGATCTGTCCTTTTCCTTGCATGGCCGGCGCAAAGGCCAAAGATTTGCCCCCGGAGCCGCTGCAATAGTCGAGAATATGCTGGCCGCTTTGGGCCGCTACCAAGGAGGCGACGAGCTGGCTGCCTTCATCTTGCATCTCAAAAAGCCCTTCCTTAAACTCAGGCAAGGCAAAGAGGGCTTCTCTTTTAGCAAAGACAATCCCGTCTGGAGAGTGAAGCGATGGGGCTGCCGCGAATTTCCCTTCCCATTTGGCCAAGAGTTCTTCTCGGCTGATTTTTAAGCGGTTTGCGCGAATGGCAATGGGAGCGGGAGAAAGAAAAATACGGCAAAAAATTCGGGCCTGATCTAATCCATAGGCTTCTTTTAACTTTTCAAAAAGAAATTCTGTCGTAGCCAAACGAAGCGGTTCAGGGATAGAGGGGTTAGCCAGCACAATAGGCCAATTGAGCTGCTGGTAAGTTTTTAGTCGCTGGATGGCCGGGCTTCCCTCAGGACAAAGATGGTCTAAAAGGCCTTTCCATCGGGCAAGGCCGTAAATAGCCTCTCCGATCGTGCGCCTATCGTGGGCCCCGATACTTTTATTATGACGGAAATACTCGCTTAAGCCCAAATCGAGAGGTTTTCCCGGTTGAGCGCTTTGGCGGGCCAAAAAAGTAATGATATGATGATTGCAGAATGGAAGTTTCATAGTGCAGATCATTTTAAGGGTTTATCTTCTTCGAATCTAGTAAAATATTGCATGATCTGAGATTTTAAAAAGAAAAGAGGGGTTTCATGAAAGTGATACGGATGTGTTCTATCGTCCTTGTTCGATTTATTTTAAGTTCAATTTTCTTGGTATCCTCTATGATGAAAATGTTTCATTGGCAAGAAACAGAGAACCTTTTATTGACAGTTTTGAGCGATTGGCAAAATTATATGAGCTTTTCTGAAGAGTTTTCGTATTTTTTTGGAGCTTTAACTCCTTGGACCTCTGTTCTTTTGTTAGTAGCTACAATGCTCGAGCTCGGAGGGGGGCTGCTGCTTCTTTTGGGCATTCGTGAGAAGCTGGGGGCCGGTTTGCTTCTTTAGTTTTTACTTCCGGCAGCTTTTTTATTTAATCAATTTTTCTTTGTTCTAAGTAATTCGTGTACTGTATTATTTTTTTAATAGTTGAATTAATAAGATTATCTTTCTCTTATTTCAGTATTTTTTAATGTTGAAGTACTTTGCTAG
>DAINNB010000244.1:0-1634 GCA_036736085.1 Chlamydiales bacterium | reverse complement strand
TTTTCATTAAAAGCAAGATATCGATAAGATCTTTTACTCTTGAGTTGGGTTTGTCTTTGCGAGGCAAGGTATAAGCATGTATTTTCTCAGCAAATTGTTGCTCAATCGATATGATTTTTAGATGGGGAGCTGGGATGCCGCAAAAGCTTAACCAATCAGGTGCCATTAAGGTCTCAGTACTTGAAGCGAGAATATCTCCGCCAACATCGAGATGAAATCGAACAAATGGTTTCCCATCAATAAAAGAGGTAACAGGATAGCGAGCACCTCCATAGGGGGCGTTATCCAAATCTAGCTCAGCTTCTCCCAAGGTATAGGAAAAATAATCGCCAAGATCTATGGCTGCTAATTGTTGTAAATCATTTAAAATAAGGGCAGATAGAATGTCGTTTGGATTTTTTACTCTCTGTAGATAAGTTAGATCGATGTCTCTTGTTGCGCGAGCAGACATGAGTCGAAGTTCCATTGCATAGCCGCCTTTTAAAAAAAATGGAGTCTCTGGCTGAGCGAAAAAACGTGCTAAAAGACGATCAAAAGCGACTTGTCTTCTGATCCTTTGTAGGTCGATTCCTTTTTCTCTGGCGGCCTTTTGCAGTCGTGCCTCAAGGCTTTTTCTAAAATCCTGTGAATTCTTAAAAATGTTATTTTTCATTATATAATTTTCTCAGAAAGTTTCCTGCCGCAGTATTAGGCAAAGATTCTATTAGATGTTTTGAAAGAATTCCTCTTTTTCGAGCCTCTATAACTGCCTGTTTAAGCAAGTCATCTGAAAGTTGTCTTGTGATAGCTAGGTCTAGAAAGGTCTTAATAGGAGTCGTTCTTCTATAGCCCTGCTGTTCTACCCAATCTTTTGCTTCTAAATTAGCATAGTATAGCTTCAATACCGAGGGAATGGAAATGGATTTCCGAAAATGACAGGGGACTGTCAGATGAAGTTTGGCAGGCATTATGTCGCAAAGCTCATAGAGATCAAGAGCAGTCTCATGGGAAAATACTCCTTGAATTTCTCCTTGTTTATTGCGACTCCATAAGCTCCACTCTATTAAATCCGGCCTATCTGATACGGGATAACGTGACAGGCGATAAAGTCCTCTGTTTATTTTGATCCATTCTCCGCGGGAAAGATAGCGTCGAAAGTGAGAGTCGTAATATCCACACTCTTTGGCCTGTGCAGTGGTAAAATACCCTTGCTGATGATCGGCTATTTCAAATAGTTCATCTTCTTTGCTCATGCATAAAACCTACCATTTTGGTAGGTTTTATGTAAATAGCTCTTGAGAGTTAAAATATCTCCTTGGAAGTTAAATGCTTATAATTCCTAAAGAGAAAACCTCAAAACATTCTTTGTTATTTTTATAGGAGAGAAAGTCTAAAAGGTTTAGAGTTCTTGGCTTGATTTGAAAATAACGGTTTTGGGGAGGCGTTATGGCGGAACGAACTGAGTCAACATCTAGCCAAGTGCGGCTATTGCTTGTTGCATCTTCTTATGAAATGCTTGATGCAGAAGAGACTAAGTGGTCGAAGGAAATTAAAGATGATTATCCTTTGGGGATTTCTCGCGTGGGCGTTCATCAGCTTTTTGAGAAATTGAGAGATCAAATTGCTATCTTGTTGTCCTCGTGATGGGATCCGAG
>DAINNB010000243.1:0-1706 GCA_036736085.1 Chlamydiales bacterium | reverse complement strand
GCTCCTGTTTCCCAAGTTAAAGCAGAGACGATCAAATTGCTCGATTCGATGAGGAGAGATCCAGGTTTTATTGTGAATTTAGGCCATGGGATTAAACCCAATACTCCTGTCGAGTCTGTTAAATGCCTTGTCGATACGGTGAAAAATTATGGACATTGATCCCAAATGGCTCTCCCGCATGAACCGCGCGGTTCCCCGCTACACGAGCTATCCGACGGCGCCGCAGTTTCGCCCGGTCGATGAGTCTCTTTATAAAGCTCATCTAGCGCGGGTAGGCAACGAGCCGGTCTCTCTTTATATCCATCTCCCTTTTTGCCGCACGATGTGTCTATTTTGCGGCTGCTCTACAGTTCTTAATCGAAGACCTGAAAGGCAGACCCTTTATTTGGATTGGCTTCTTCACGAAATCGCCCTTGTTTCCGAGCTCGTGAAAGCGCCGATCTCTCAGCTTCATCTCGGCGGCGGAACGCCGACTTCGCTTACAATCGCTGAATTTGATTTGCTCCTTTCTTCTCTTTACCGCTCATTTTCTTTCGAAGAGACGGCTGAACTCTCCATTGAGATCGACCCTCGCACTGTCTATTCCGATCAGGGAGAAAAACTCAGAGCTTAAAAACGGCTCGGCTTTAACCGCGTTAGTTTTGGCGTTCAGGACCTCGATCCTAAAGTCCAAGAAGCGGTTAAACGGCGCCAGTCCGAAGAGATGAGCCGCAAAACTTTTGAGATGGCCCGCGAGCTCGCTTTTGATGGCATTAATATCGATCTCATTTACGGCCTTCCTTTTCAAACGCTGTCTACCTTTACCCGCACGGTCGAGGTGATCTCTTCTTGGAAGCCCGATCGGATCGCCCTTTTTTCTTACGCTAAAGTGCCATGGCTCAAAAAACATCAAAACGCCATCCCGGAAGAAACGCTCCCTTCCACAGAAGAAAAATTTGCCATTTATACAAAGGCCCGAAAACTTTTTATTGAAAAAGGCTATACGGCCA
Source organism: Chlamydiales bacterium (assembly GCA_036736085.1). Lineage (GTDB taxonomy): Bacteria > Chlamydiota > Chlamydiia > Chlamydiales > SM23-39 > SZAS-17. The sequence continues at coordinate 717 of DAINNB010000243.1, read as the reverse complement.
TCGGCATGGACCATTTTGCCTTGAACACAGATTCTCTCTCTGAAGGATATTACTCTGGCAAGCTCTATCGTAATTTTCAGGGCTACTCTCTCAACCTTGCAGAAAATATGATCGGTCTTGGCATGAGTTCCATCGGATTTGTTGAACAGGCCTATTTCCAAAACCACAAAGACCTTGAAGCGTATGGTGCAAGCCTAGAAGCCCACCGTCTTCCTGTCGCCCATGGTCTTGTCCTTTCTCCAGAGGATCGTCTTCGCCGCTGGGTGATCCAAGAGCTCATGTGCCGGTTCCAGGTCGATAAACAGCAATGCTCTTCCCTTTTTTCTATCGATTTCGATACCCATTTTAGAAACAGCCCCCTGGCTCCTCTCAAAGAAGAGGGCCTTTTAGAAGAAACCGTTGACAAACTCTTGCCCACGCCGCTCGGCCGTCTTTTGATCCGCCTCGTTGCGTCTGCATTTGACGCCTACCTGACAACGTCTTCGACCTATTCTAAGCTTGTTTAACAAACTTAGCTTTATTGTCTTACATAAGTTTTTGCAAATCCTCGGAAAAATCGAGGATTTGCAAGAAAAACTCCTTTATGTTATCTTTAGCCTATAAGGCGAGCGGGTTATGTATTCTCGAGAAATGTCGGAAACTATTAAAAAGCTACATCGTACGATGCCGATAGTGACTATTTTAGGTCCTCGGCAGTCCGGCAAGACGACCCTTGCT
>DAINNB010000242.1:0-1723 GCA_036736085.1 Chlamydiales bacterium | reverse complement strand
ATGTGTTTAGAGGACGAGCTAGCTTTCAGCTTCCTACAGGGAATAATAAACTGGCCTGGATTGTTAACAAAGATAAGTTCGACTGTCCCCGCACAGTATCTCACGAACAGATCGTGACCCTCGACCCCAAAGATCTGTGGATACAAATCACCGTTCAAGGAGAAGAGACTTCAATCCTCTGAGGCTTTATTTTTTCAATGACAGCGTCCATGACGGTCGGAGAGTAAATTAAGCTAGAGTGCCCTAAATCATCGACCACCATTTCTTCTCGTTTGTCAGAAAGCGGTAAACGGGCTGATTCAAAGGGAACGAGCTGATCTTTAGTGGAAGCGATCTGATAAAATAGAGTCTCATGAGAAGATTCATACCCCGCTAAATCGTCTCGCAGCTTTTGAGTATACTCGGAGTTCGGCCGCATTTGCCGAGCATTTTCACCGAGCCCAAGATAAGCCTTCCAAGTACCTTTTAACGGGCTTCCTAAAGTAACTACATGAGTAGCAAACGACCCTCCGAGGTCCATGGCTGCGCGAGAAGCTACCAAACCTCCCATCGAATGACCAACTAAGATCAGATCGTCGCGTCCGGTCTCTCTCCGTATCTCTTCCGCTCTCGCTCTTACCATGGCTGCATAATCGTCAATCGAATGGAAAGGATGATACAAATTGATCGTATAAATGGATCTAAACCCAGCGGATCGCAAACGAAACATGGCATAGATCCAAGCCGAAGCGTTGTGCAAATAACCGTGAACTAAAAGAACTGGCCTCTCATCTCTATTTGCCGGAGTGATCATTTTATCGAATAAAGCAAAGGTCGGATAAAGAAGAATTTGCGCGGCAAGGGCCAAAACATCCATAGCCATTGCGTGAACAGCATGAACAACTGTCGCAAATGATTTAGAGAAAAAGCGGTTGGCCAAATTGTTCACACCGACCAAAATCCCTAAAGCCACAAGGGCCACCGACGCCACTAAAAAAGCGATCGCACAAGAGATCTTCGCCGTAAAGCAAACGGCGCTGCCCACAGCGGCCCCGGCCGATGAGGCTAAAATAAAGCCTACTATTTTGGAAATGCGAGTGTTTTCAAGAGGCGCTCGTCCCACACGTTCAGTTGAATCAGATGATAAATTTTTTCCTTCACCGAGTGGCAACACCATCTAGAAAACCTCTAGTTCCATTTTCCCCCACAATATAAATTAAAACGTAATAAAAATCTCACGAAATCACACGAATAATCTGACATTCTCCTAAAATCACACCAAATCCAAAAAAAGCAGGGATCAAATAAGTTTTACCAGCCCTCAAAAGCTCCTCCATCCCGTCAATCACAAGCTTCCCCTCGCCCTGCAGGCAAAAAAAGATTTGGAATGAATCTAAATTTTTCTCTACATTCCAACTTCCCCGAATATCAAGTCTCTGCACTTGAAAATCAGGAGACGCGATAATCGACCACCAAAGATACCCACTCTCCTCTTTTACTTTCCTCCATAAGCTTTTCTCCCCTTCATACAAAACGTCCGCAACGCTCCGCGCCTCATCTCTATGCAGCGCTCTAGCTCTACCATCCACATCCTTTCGGTTCCAATCATAAATCCGATACGTCGTATTCGAATTTTGCTGCACTTCCAGCATCAAGCACCCAGCGCCAATCGCATGCACACATCCCCCCTGAATATAAATCGCGTCATTCGCCTTCACTTCAATTTTCTTCAAAACTTCATCAA
>DAINNB010000241.1:0-1815 GCA_036736085.1 Chlamydiales bacterium | reverse complement strand
AAAAATAAAAAGGAAGGAAATTAATATGAGTAGCTCAACACCAGTAGCTAATAACAGTACCAATTTTGGTTCGGTTGGATTCAATGCCTCATCACAACCGAAGGAAGAAATTAAGGAGAGCGAGGTAACAAAAGTTGCTACAGCCAGCTTCTTTTCTAGTCCGAATTCGGTAGACAATTCAGAGGTAAATCCTAATAAAGCTCGTAAATGGGAAAAGGAATTAGAAAAAGCAAATTCTGATTTACAAAATCTAATTAATCTACCAAAGGATAGTAATCAAGAAGTTACAGAAGAGTTAAGGCAAAATATTTTAACATTCATACCTAAATTACTCAAAATGATCAAAAAATATGATAAAAAAGGCGAGAGATTACCTAAAGAAGAACACTCCTTTTTAAGGAATTGCGTTGAACACAAGAAAACTATAGACCCATCAGGTAAAAAACTAATATAATCGATTTTTTAACAACACCATCTCGCTCAAGCTGCTTTTTGAGCCTTGAGCGCTATAGTTTCTTTGTCTTAGCTTTACTCATCTCTGAGGTATAGAGTGAATCTCACTTCAAAATTTAGGTCCATCCTTCAACAGGATGGACCTTTTTCATTCCCCTAAAATTCTGCTACCCGATTTTCTTTCCTTGCTATATCCAAAAGGATAAAGAGCGCGATGGTATTGGCGATGAGCGAACTTCCGCCCTGGGAGAAAAATGGCAAGGTCATCCCTTTGCTGGGGAGAAGGCCTGAGACAATGCCTAGGTTCAAAAAAGCTTGGATCGAGATCAAAAAGGTCAAGATCGAAGCGAGAAGAAAGCCGGCTTGATCGGGAGCTCGCATGGCGACAAAAAAGCCCATGTAGGCAAACAGCATGTAAAGGCCGATAAGGGCTAAAATCCCAATAAACCCCGTTTCTTCTGCGTAGATAGCTGCAATGTAGTCATTGCGCGCTTCGGGGAGGTAGTTGAGTTTTTGAAGACTTTCTCCAAGGCCTCGGCCAAAAAGCTGGCCGGAACCGGCGGCGATTTTGGCCTGGTGGGGCTGATGTCCCTTACCCTTCAAATCCAGTTCAGGATGAAGATAAACAGAAATCCGATTATGAACATAAGGCGTATTGTACGCAACAAGGCCTCCAAGACCTACGAAGACGAGGAGAGGAAGGGCCCAATACGACCAGCGGATGCGGGTGAGAAAAAAAAGAACGATGAGAGTCGACACAATGATCGCAGTCGTTCCATTATCCGGCTCAAATAAGATCAAAGCAATAGGCACTGAGACGAGGGCGATAATTTTCACAAACGACAAAAAATCAACCTCTTTTTCTTGAGAAAGATACCAATGGACATAATAAGCCGGGATGAGCAATTTAACGCTTTCTGAAGGCTGAAAACTGAGTCCGAAAACCACAATCCAGCGGCGAGCGCCATTGATCGTCTGACCAATGCCGGGAATAAACAAAAGCACCAAAACTACCGTCATCAAAAGTAAAAGCGGTCCACTCCAACGAATAAGCCGCAAATACCCTACCCGATAAGCTAAAGAGCCCAAAAGCACGCCTACTCCCCCATACAAAAACTGCTTTTGAAACACCCCATGCATGTTCCCCGTAATGCCTCGATCGATCAACTCCGCCGATGTCGTGTTAAAAATCATCAAAAGCCCAAATGAAAACAAAAGGGAAGTCACAACAATCAACCAAAGGGACCGAAAACTCACAGTAACTCTTCTTTATATCATAAAAAAAACAGGATTCCAAAGGACGCCAGTCCTTTGGTGGGGTTCGGGGCGAAGCCCCGCCCAATAGACCATGAGCGCGTTTCG
>DAINNB010000240.1:0-1820 GCA_036736085.1 Chlamydiales bacterium | reverse complement strand
AGCGGGGGAACAAAACAAAATGTTCGGCGTTTTCCACGACGCTGGCTATAAAGGGCTGTACGGTGGACTTGGCGTCGAAGCGATCAAAGGGCGCAAAGGCATTTCTTCCCGAGAGCAGCTGCTCGATCGAATGGATACCACTGAACTTGCAGCGAATCTTTTCCGAATGACACAAACCAAAGACAAACTCAAAAACGCGCGAATCAAAAGCCAAAAAGAGGCCATTGAGACGCATGAGATCGTGGGCAAAAAAGTGCGCTTTGCCATCGAAGAGATCGGAGGGATTTTACCAGAAAACATCCCGCCGGCCGAATCGATCAAAACAGTTGAAAAACGGCTTAAAAGCGCCCGGCCGCTACTGACCCTCGACTCGAAAGACAGCCTTAAGATCACAGAAGAAGAGGAAGCCTTGCCAGAAAGATAATCCAAGTTGCTTTTTAATGCAGATTTCCATAGCCTCCTTGCCCGAAAACTTATAAAACAAAGGTGTACCTATGGAAGGATCTTCTTCACTAACTGTATCCAGCAGTAATTTATCTCACTTGTATGGCAGCTGTTCATCCTTTTTAACGATTTGCCAAGAAAAGCTAGAAGCCATTGGCCGCATCGCATTAGCCGCTATCGCAGGCCTTGGCTACCTAATCAGCTTAACTTGCTGGGCTGAAGCAAAAGAGATGGCCATTTCCCAGTTTCAGCAAGGCTGCAACATACTTTTCCCAATAGAAATAGCCCGCTCGCTTGTTCCTATAGAAAAACACATCAACCCAATCAACCATGACTCGACCAATTCACCCGAAGCTATCGCGCTTAAATTAGAAAAGGAACTAAGCTGCGCTCAATCTCAAATGAAAAATGAGAAAGACAAAGCATTCAATATCGCTCAAACAGAACGTAATCGAGCTGCACTGGATAGTATAGATTATCATCGAGAAGGAGATGTCTCTCTCGGAGTATGTTCTACCATAGGCAAAAGGTCCGAAATGGAAGATCAACACCTGGCCACCACATTTTCTTGCCAGTTAAATAACAGAGAAAAGCATGACGCCAAGTTATTCGGCGTTTTTGATGGTCACGGAGGAGATGAAGCCGCTGTTTTCGTTAAAGAACACCTCAAAGAACAGCTCCATTTCTACCTGCAGGAATACAACCCCGATGGACTTACCGATGTAGGGATTTGGAACGCCTTAAAGATGACCTTTGTGACACTAAGCGAAGCCTTCCCTGAAGAAAAACAAGGAACAACAGCTACAGTTGCTCTCATTTTAGGAGATAAACTATGGGTAGCTAACGTCGGCGATTCGAGAACTGTACTATGCAATGGCGTAACCCCTATTCAATTGAGCGAAGACTCCAAACCAAATAATCCGAGATTGCTAAAAGGAATAGAAATGCGGGGAGGAAAACCTATGTATTACCGAGGACAGTGGACAGTCTCACTATTTATAAATATACCTAGAGCCATTGGAGATCACAACCTTGCTATGGTCGAAGGCGGACCTGGAATTCTGAATCCAAGACCTAAAATCACCGCCTATCCTCTCTCCTCTATTGCTCCTAAGAGCCGGCTTGTTTTAGCCTGCGACGGCCTGTGGGATGTAGCGAGTACAAGACAAGTTGTTGAAGCGGTCAATTCTGACCTGCCCGCAATAGAAATGGCGCACAACATCACTGCCGCAGCTTTAGCCGCCGGCTCAAGAGATAATATAACCACCATGGTTGTTCACCTCCCCTAAAAAACAAAGGGCTCTCCAAAAGAGAGCCCTCCATTCAAAAACAACAGGTTTCCAAAGGACTAAGTCCTTTGGCAGGGCGTGGGACGG
>DAINNB010000239.1:0-1872 GCA_036736085.1 Chlamydiales bacterium | reverse complement strand
GATGGTATAATTCCGTTTATATTATTAAATGATTTTTGGGTAAATAATCGTTATGTGTTGTTTGAGTTTGTATTTAATAGGAGGTGAAGCAACGGCTTCGCCACCGCCGATTGGGGGAGAGGTTAAAAAGTCTAAATTTGGCGTGGCTACTCCATTTACGGTTCAAACAAACTCATCGCTCGATGGAAAAGACATTCAACTTGTAGATTCTCCAGAAAAAAAAGCTAAATCGGAGCCCTCTTTTAGTCCCTTAAAATTGATAAAAAAGGGTATTCGCAAAATCTTTGGACCTGATTTTCCTGCATATTCGAAGTCAAATCCTACAAAGAACATTCCTGCTATCTCTAAAGGTTTTCAAAGTGAAGAAGAACCTGATTTATGTAACTATTTTAAAAGAAAAGAGTGCATTCCAAGCTGGTCTGGGGAGGAGGTTAAAACTTTAGAAAGCGAGCATGAAGACTTAACATCAAAGTTGGTTTTAACGAATCAACCTAAACCCGTTGCTTTGGATCAAGAGGAGTCTAACTGGATAGATACATCTTCTAATTCTACTTTTAGTTTAGGAGCTGGATTATTGAGAGGCTTGGAAGTTATAAGGAAAATCGTTGATTCTACGAGCAATCCAGTATACCAAATTGCTGATCTGGAAATTCGCCAAACGTTCAATCATATCGAAAAAAATGGAGCTGCTTATATTAATAATGCGAAGACGAAAGGCGAAGCCATTTTGATTCATGCTGATGAATCTAAGGGACTTCATCGATCTTTGGTGGTAACTGCTGAAGGAGATGTATTTCTTTTGTTTAATAGAGGCAGTAAGGGCGATGAAAAATTTTTCGGAACAGAGAAAGCGGTCTCGCGGGCTATCCATCTAAATAGCGGCGAGATTTATGCTTCGGAAGCTATGGATGAAAGTTATCAAGATATTAATGGTCAGCGACCCTCTCCTAAGGGAAATGAGCCTTATTGGACTGAAAAAAGAAATGCCGATATTTTGCGAAAAGCAAGCATAGGATCTGATCAAGTATTACTCCCTAGTTATGGGGTTATTTATGAAAGAAGGAAGCTCGAGGTCACCCGTCGCCAAGGTTTTTCAATTTTCAGAGGACGTCTATTTTCAAAATTTTGTAATCAAGGGACTTTGGAATCTTGGCTGAATCAAGAAAGAGAATTTAAGCATAAAGCCCATTTATTTAGAACGATAGCCCCTATGATTTCCGCTCTGCACAGTAAAAATGTAGTCATTCGGGATTTGAAATTAGATAATATCATGATTCATGAAAATAAATGTTATATTTCGGATGTTGGAACTGTAGGTGAAATAGGAAGCGATAACTTAAAACGTATAGAAGGAAATGCATCTTCTTTACCTCCTGAAATACTTTATTGGCTATTGCAAAGAGATGGAAATTTGTATTTAGATCCTTCGTCACAAAATATACAAGATAAGCCGGCTGACATGTGGGCTTTTGGGCTTTCCATGTTGATGATGTTTGGTGATAAAGACCTTGATTTAGGTATAAACATAAAAGAGCTTACTAGAGATGAAATCGAAAGTCACATAGGCAAGATAAAAAGGAGCCTGGCTTCCTTATTAGAGCAAAATCCTAATAATCCTTATTTCCATTTAATCGAACGCATGCTTGATGAAAATCCTGCAACAAGATTAACGGCAGAGGAGCTAGTGTCTGAGCTTGATAAAATCACAGCTCGTTTACCTGCGCCCCTGTTGCCTCTCCGAGATTAAACGTCTTCCGGTCTCATTAAAGGAAAGAAGATCACATCGCGGATCGATTCGGCTGCCGTCAAGCGCATGACGAGACGGTCGATGCCGATGCCGCCTCCGCCGGTAGGTGGCATGCCTTGACAAAT
>DAINNB010000238.1:0-1933 GCA_036736085.1 Chlamydiales bacterium | reverse complement strand
TAAGCGCCCTCTCATCGCAGCTCAAGATCTTATCCAATTAGGCATAGCCACAGGCCCGCAAATGGGGGCCCTCTTAAAAAAAGCGGAAGACATCTCAATTAACAAAAACATTCAAGATAAAGGAATTATTTTAAAAAGAATATTACAACTTTGACAACCCTGAAAACCCATCTAATTATAGAAATAATTTTACTTTAACTAAACACCAAATAAAAATATAATTAATAAAGTAAAAATAGGGTTGTAATTATGTCTTTATTAAAATCTGTTGACGTATCAGAAAATCTTCACAAAGCCTTCCAGGAAGCCTCTAAAGATTATAGAGGACCAGGGATAGCTGCCAGCTCAGTTGAAGCATTCTTTAGTTCTATAGAGCTCATTGCAGGACTTGTTGTATTTATCTTTTCTGCAATAGCTGTTCAGTCGCTTAAATTCTGCGGAGCTAAACTTCCCGAATCGATTGAAAGTCTACCGGAATCAGCGGCAAGACATACTCTTACGGGTCTCTTTTCTTTAATATATAGCGTAGTGAATGTGATCACATTCACAGGCTACAGCCACCTTCGTCCAAGAAATGGATTTTCGAGTATCCCGTTTTTCCTCTAAAAAACAAACGCAGGACGATTTCGCCCTGCGTTTAAAAAACTAGGATTCTAAAGGACGAAGTCCTTTAGCAGGGTATGGGACGGAGTCCCATCTCTTCCCCGAAAAATTACTGCTGCTGTTCTTGCTGAACTTCGCGGCAAGGAGCGCAAGCTGCAGTTTTTTTCTTTGCTACGCGGCGACGTGCTTTTGTTTTTGTTGTTTTTTTCTTAGCGACTTTTCTTTTCGCTGTTTTTTTAGCAGGAGATTTTCTTTTCACTGCTTTTCTTTTCGCAACAGTTTTTTTCTTTGCGTGTGTTTTTTTCTTTGCTTTTCTTTTTACTGCCATACATTTCTCCATGGGTTGAAAGGCACAATCCTTATAGGGCCTTTTCTTCCCATTGCAATAAGCAAAGATTTTATTCAACGGAAAAATTTCATAATTAAAAGAGTAATATCATCGTATTGAGGCGTATCTTGAGCAAATCGCTTCAAAGTTTGAAGAAAAGAGGAAATATAGGCGGTAGATGTCCCCTCGGAAGAAGAGAGGAGAAACTGTTTGACGCGGTCCAAACCAAAAAAGGCTTCTTTGGAGTGGTGGGCCTCGAGGACTCCGTCTGTATAAAGAAGGAGAACATCTTCGTTGGCAATCGAAATTTCCTGTACGGTGTTTTGAGTAAAAGACTGCACACCGAAGGCAATGCCGTCAGTGGAGAGCTCTTGAATGGAGCCGCTTCTCTTAAGAAGGGCCGGAGGATGTCCCTGGCTGCAATATTGAAGGCGGCCGGCCGCGGCATCATAAAGACCAACCCAGGCGGTGATAAAAAATCCTGAATCGGCCGTGTCGAGCATTAAAAGTTCGTTGGCGCGCTGCACAATTTCAGAAAGGGAAGAAGAACTGCCAGCAAAAGCTCTGAGGGCGCTTCGAAATCCTAGGCTGTAGAGGCAAGCTGAAATCCCCTTGCCCGCTGAATCGGCAACGACAAAGAGAAGACGGTCTGCATCAATCTGAAATAGATCATAAAAATCACCGCTGACTTCCTGAGCCGCCATATAGCCTGGAGCGACATCGAGTCCCGAAAACGAAGGGAGCGAAGCTGGAAGCATGCTCAGCTGAATATCGTGGCCGATTTTTAATTCCTGAGCGAGCTTTTCCCGTTTGATCCTCTCTTTTTCCACCTCGTCTGTCCGTTTTAATAGCTCATCGAGAGGCTGATTAAACTGCTTACCAAGAGTGTTGATCTCATACACCATTTGATCTGGCTCATAGCGCACGTGGATAGCAACATCGGAAACTCTCTCCATAACATGGCAAAGAGCTTTAAACGGCATGGCAATACTCATTGCATAA
>DAINNB010000237.1:218-1940 GCA_036736085.1 Chlamydiales bacterium | reverse complement strand
AGAGCGGATAGCTTTCTTGAGTTCTTTTGTTCCTAATCCTTGAAGGGCGGAGATTTCAAATAGGCTTGCCGGATCAAATGGATATTGGCTGCGGAAAGATTCGATCAGTGGCTTTGTCTCTTCTTGATCGATTTTGTTAAGCGCGACGAGAAAAGGTTTTTCGAGCATCGCAGGATTATATGCTTTAAGTTCATCTCGCAGCATCATGAATTCTTCGTAGGGATCTCTATCTTGCCATGGGGCCATTTCGATCACGTAGACGAGAGCTGATGTCCTTTCGATGTGTTTGAGAAAGGCGAGTCCAAGGCCCTTATCAGCATGGGCTTCTTTAATGATCCCCGGGATATCGGCAAGCAGAAGTCGGGAGTAATCTTCAAATTCTACAATGCCTAAATTAGGTTTCAGAGTAGTGAAGGGGTAGGGAGCTATTTTTACTTGGATGTGGGCCAATTCTTTGATGAGGGTGGATTTCCCTGCGTTTGGCATGCCGACGAATCCAACGTCTGCAATGAGCTTTAATTCCAGCTCTACTTCGCATTCGGTTCCCGCTGTGCCGGGGGTGCAAATAAAAGGAGCTTGGTTTGTGGAAGTCTTAAAACGGCTGTTGCCCTTGCCTCCTTTGCCACCTGAGCAGATCTGCCATCTTTGGCCTTCTTCTGTCAAATCGTAGAGGATTTCTTTGGTTTGGGCGTCTTTAATGAGGGTTCCCATAGGAACTTTTAAAAAGAGATCGGAGCCGTTTTTTCCTGTGCGATTATTTCCTCCCCCTGGTTGTCCATTTTGCGCTTTGATGATCCGGTGGTTGCGGTAAGCTTCCAGAGAGTGGACTTGAGGGTCGGCTTCTAAGATAATGGAGCCTCCATGGCCGCCATCGCCGCCAGCTGGGCCCCCTTTGGGAATATATTTTTCGCGGCGCCAAGCGATGACGCCGTCTCCGCCTTTGCCTGCCGACAATTTAAGAGTGACTTGATCGACAAACATAAGGAGGTCTTCTCGTAAAAATTATTGTTGTTGAGGAATGATCGACACGTAGGTCTTATCCGCTTTGCGGAAAGAGACGATGCCGTCTGTCAACGCAAAAATCGTATAATCCCTTCCCATGCCTACATTTTTTGCAGGATGCCATTTAGTTCCGCATTGTCTTACAAGAATGCTTCCTGCTGTAACAAATTGTCCCATTGTCGCTTTAATGCCAAGTCTCTGAGAGTGGGAATCGCGTCCGTTGCGAGTAGATCCCTGTCCTTTCTTATGTGCCATTTACCGATCCTTACGCTGCAGTGGTTATTTTCGTGATTTTAACCCGTGTGTATTTTTGGCGATGACCCACGAGACGGCGAGATTTCTTTCTCTTTCTGTATTTGTAGGCAATGACTTTTGGTCCTTTTACCTCGCCGATGAGCTCAGCGTGAACAGTGCAATTGGGAACGTAAGGAAGACCTACTACAGGACTCTTTCCGTCGTCAATCAGTAAAACTTTGTCAAATGTAAAATTTTTTTCGGCATCGAGGAGCTCGACATTAAGTTCGTCGCCTTCAGCTACTCGGTATTGTTTGCTGCCGCTTTCGATAATCGCGTACATAGGTTCCTCCGGAACAAATCGAATTTGCCAGAGATAATAACCGATGCGCAGTCTGCTTGTCAATGGGCTTGTTTTATATTGCGTGCAGACTGTCTTTTCTGCTGGAGTAAATTTTTTCTTTTCAGGGCGAGGGCAGATAAGTA
>DAINNB010000237.1:0-208 GCA_036736085.1 Chlamydiales bacterium | reverse complement strand
GCCAGTTCAATTCATAAGAGGCCCCTAGTCCGAACAAGCAAAAGAATGCGGTCAGTCCGGATGCGGTCAGCATGAGGACGGAAAGGCGGCTCGTGAAAAGACATGCCGCCGTGGCGGGAATAGTCAAAAGCGTAATGACCAAAATAGTCCCGATCACTTGCGTGAGCAGAACGATCGAAAGGGCGACCAGACTGAGTAGAACGAGGTA
>DAINNB010000236.1:0-1951 GCA_036736085.1 Chlamydiales bacterium | reverse complement strand
AGAACAAGGTTCTTTATTCCTCTTACGATCCCGCTGAGGCCCAAATTCTTTTCCAAAATACGCTTAGAACTAAAAAGATCCCTTCACTGACCCTAGTTTTTAAGTCCCATGCCTTAGATAAACAAATAGCGCAGCTGCTCCAACAACAATGGCAAAAAGTTTTAGGAATTCACGTCGAACTGCAAGAAACCGATGCAAAAACACATAAAGAACTGCTGCTTAACAAAAATTACGATCTTTCCCTTTCCAATTGGATTGCTCAGATCAACGATCCTATGAACATTCTCGAACGGTTTAAAGATCAAGAAAATACAAAAAATTATCCCGCCTGGCAAAACGAACATTTTGCCAAGTTAGTCGAAGAAGCGCTTCTAACTACGCAAAAAGATAAAAGGTTAGAGACAATTGAATCAGCAGAAGAAGTTTTAGCTCAAGAGATGCCGCTTGCGCCGATTTATCATTGGACAAGCTTTACGCTTTCCCAGCCGAGACTGCAGCATCTCTACACGACCCCAACGGGAGGGGTCTTGTTCGAACGAAGTTGGATCAGTGAATAGTTATCGTTCTCTTTACACTATTAAATGGTCCTGGAACAACATGGTTCTTGGCATCTAAGAGTTCCAACTGAATAGTATGATTTCCCTTTTTAAGACCGTAAATATAGTAAGGCTGCCATACAGTCAGCGTTCGGACCATCGATTTATCAATGGTTAAACGAACCTTGTATCCATCGGCGGAAAGCTCGCAATTCGTAAGGTAGAAATCTAATAAAACCGGCTTATTTTCAACGAGATCCATTTGATCACCGGGCTCATTATAAGTAAGATAAGGCTTTGTCAGATCGATGCCTAAATGGTTCGTTTGATCGTCTAAATAAAACGTAGTGACGGCAAATGTCTTTTCTCCCTTTAACGCCTCTCCATAAGAGCGGGCGGGAAACATTCGGATAGTATGAAGTCCTGGACCTAAAGAAAAAGGGATTTCAAATTTATAAGAAAGGACATAGTAATTCCCCTGCTCTTTAAAAGGATCTACAGCCGGTTCGTTGACTGCAAAATAGGGCTTGTCATCAATGACTACATGCAAGGTCTGTCCTTTGCTTGAATTGACGATCTCATCTTTTCGATCAAAATAGGAATCTGTTCCCAACGCATATCCTTCTACCCTCACTTGAATCCATACGGGATTTTTTGAGACAAAGCTCCCGTTTTTAGGAAGAGCTATATATAAGGAAACCGTTTCCGGCTCAGGCGTTGGTTTGACCCCCATAAGACGAATGTAATCATGAGACTGACCGTAAGAACTTTCTGCCTGAAGAGTCAACGTGCACAAACAAGAACACAAAAGAGATAAAAAAAATTTCATGAAACTCCTGCAAATACACCACGGCCGCTTAGCCAAGGTTGAAAGATTCCTCATACCTAGCTGCGTATATTTTTTTCAAGAGGATTGCCAGAAAAGCGTTCCTTCGGATACATACTAAAAACATGAAACATATAAGAATTCGTCCCCTTCCCATGATGCTCGCAACGGCTTTTTTTTTCACTGCGACCATCTTTTTCTTTCAACATCGGTCGTTTTTCAAAAACGTTCCGATCTTTGATTCAACTTGCTTGGCGCAAAACACTTATTTAGGCCCTATTACTCCCGTCAAAGGAAATCCTCAACTCATCAGAGTGGAAGTGATTGTGAATGATGATCCAAAGCTAGGCGGAATGCAGATCAAAGAAGTGCATTTCAATGAGACAAACATCCCGTTAAAACCTAGAGACATTAATGGGTTTAGAGGACGAGCAAGCTTTCAGCTTCCTCCAGGGAAATATAAACTGGCCTGGATTGTTAACAAAGATAAGTTCGCCTGGCCCCGCACAGTATCTCACGAACAGATCGTGACCCTCGACCCCAAAGATCTTTGGATACAAATCACCGTTCAAGGAGAAGAGACTTCAAT
>DAINNB010000235.1:0-1957 GCA_036736085.1 Chlamydiales bacterium | reverse complement strand
CCAAATAACCTAAAAATACATTCGGCCCATACACCAAAATTTCCCCCTCTCCTCCTTCAGGCAAAAGCTGCTGAGTTTCTGGGTGGATCGTGCAGATCTCTACATCCGGCAAAGGACGTCCAACGCCTTTAGGAGGCAAGTTTAAACGCATTAATGAGACAATGGGAGAACACTCTGTCAGTCCATATCCTTCAATTAGTTTAGCTCCCAAGCCTAATTTTTCTACGCGCTCATAAAGTTCAGGAGGAGCCTTTTCTGCGCCCGAAACAAAAAGGCGCACTGTAGCTAACTGTTCAGGAGAAGCTACGTAAAGAAGGCCTTTTAAAAAGCTAGGCGCTCCGCAAAAGAGCGTTACTTTCCAACGGGAAATTCCTTCAGCAAGAGCAAAACTATCTGTGGGGTCCGGATAAAAAGCACATTTCATGCCAGAGAGGATCGGAAAAGCTCCCGCTACCGAAAAACCAAAAGAATGGAACGGCGGCAAAATCCCATAGAGAACATCTGTACTGCGGCATTCAATGCAAAGCATAGCAGCTCGCTGATTGGCCAAAATATTTTTGTGCGACAAAGGAACTCCTTTAGGAGTCGATTCAGTGCCGCTTGTAAATAAAATAACGCAAGGATCATCTTCATGAACCCGATCGATTCCATAGCTCTTCAAAATAAAAGAGACCGGCATATGGGATAGCATCGCGCCTTTCAACTTGCTTTTCAAAGAAAGCTGGGTTCTCACATCTTCCAGAAGATGGAGTTTTTCCATCAATTTACCAAAATCGACATGCTGCACTTTTTCTAAAAAACGCCATGAGCTCAACACGACTTCAAGTCCCGTCGCAGCCAACATCTCATCGAGATATTTTGACCCAAGGGTCCAATTCAGCATGACCGGCGTTTTCCCTGCCATTTGTACCGCAAAAATACAAATGTAGGCGCCAAGAGATGCGGGCAATAAAATACCTATCTTTTTATCCGGCATTTTTTGAAAGTGGGCCGCTAATACAAGGACGGCCTGTCTCATTTTTTTATAGCTCAGCACGCCCGATGTATCGTCGCCGGCTGCCGAAAAATTTTTCATTCTCTCGCAAGAGCGCAAAAAAGCCTCTGGAAAAGTTCTGCCGATAGGCAGCACAGGGGCTGGCCGCCCAATTTCTTCCGGCCAGTGAGACGAAGGAGCCAAAGCTACCTTCCGATCGCTTTGATAGCCGCCTGCAGCCGCCTCATAAACGTTGACCACTGTAACCAAATCTTCGGGACGTAGATCTTCAACATGGTAATTTTGAGATAAATAAGCGATCAGTTCAGCGATATTTAACGAATCCATCCCGAGGTCCGCAGCAAGCGTCGCTTCAGGAGCTAATTGCAAAGAAGGGTTGTCCAAAATCCGACAGATCTCTTTCGCAATTTTATCCTTGTTCTCCGCCGAAAGCTCTTCTACTTGCTTTTTGCCTTTTACCTTAGGCTCTAAACTTTTCATCTCAGGCAGATCTTTTTTCCAAAAACTATAAGAGACTAAAGATAATGGCTCACTATCGACAACTCCCCCCTTTCCGTCGGGATATTGGTTGTACCACTTTTCCAAATACTGATTAAATTCAACTCTCGTTCCGGTTTTCGGCAAATCTTTTGGATCGAGCTCGCACTCAATCAAAATTTCTCTTCGAGGAAGAAAAAAGATAAAATTCTTCAAAGCAGCTTTAACCGCATGTTTAAAACTAGCTCCTAAAGAAAGAGACTTCCCTTCAAAGGCGCGGGAAAAAGTACTTCCCCAAAGTCCTGTCGTCCTGCTCAATAAAACATGAACATGTGGACATTCCTTGACAATCGCATGCGCGCCAGAAGCTCCGCCCAATGTCTCTCTACCCGAATATTTTAAACGCCCCGCCGGGTACAAAATAAAATTCTCCCCCTTCTTCAACCCTTCCGCCACCTGGTTCAATGACTGTTGGGCCTTATACAC
>DAINNB010000234.1:0-1983 GCA_036736085.1 Chlamydiales bacterium | reverse complement strand
AGCATGATCCAGGAATTAAATCAGGCTATTGTTTGTCATATTTCGGTCACAGCTGATCCCGATGAAAAATAGTGAAGCAAGGAATTGTAAGATGACCCAAACAACCTTAGACCAAGCAGAAGAAAAGATACGCTCGTTTTTGAGCGATGAGCTCATGAAAGATTGGGCTTCCGTAATTTCGCCTACAGAATCATTTCAGCTCGATAGCATCGACCAAGTAGATTTGCGAGTCTTTCTGGAAGAGACGTTTTCTGTCCAGTTCACCGCAGAACAAAAACCTTTTCAAAATCTTCAGATGATCCTAGACCTCGTCCGGCAAACGCCTTAAAAGCTGTTCTAAGACCGTGAATTCGTCGGTTCTAGCACAGACACCCTCAAATAGGAGGAATTATGGATTACACATTTTTATGGCAAGAAGCAGAAAAAAACAGCATTCTTCCTATTGACCAGCTCGAACCGGCGCTTGCCGACTGCATTTTGCATGGAGATCAGATCTTTGATCACTATGGGGGGAAGCCTCCATTTTGCATCCTCGCCTATCAAGACCATCGTCTTTTAACGCTTGAGAGGCTTCCTGATGGAGCTTCTGTTGCAGTTCGTTCTATTATCAATGGCACAGGAGGCTATGGAACGGGAATCTTAGGTGGAGATGTAGGGATTCTTTCCGAGGCGATGCAAGAAGGCCTCTTTTCCGATCCTTGCGCAAACGATGAGTTTGGAAATGTTGAGCGATGCCGGTTAGTAAAAAAAATCAAGCAGATGATCGCTTCCCATACAGAAACCTCCGCCCATGAATGGGAGATCACCTTCACAAGCACGGGAACCGAGGCTATGGATTTCGCCTACCAAATGGTCCAATTGGAAGGGTTTGATCTTTTAACTGGAATCGGATCGAGAGACCATCGCAATGTGATCATCGCCTGCCGAGGCGCTTGGCATGGATGGAGCATGGCTCCCAACCAACTGCTCGACCGAAGACAATTTACAGAAGGACTTCCCCGTTTTAACAATCATCAAACTGTTTTTCATCACTACGGAGACATCGACGAATTGGAAGAACTCTTCCGAACGCATGCAGGCAAAATCCGGGCTGTGTTTGTCGAAGGAATTTTAGGAGATGGTGGAATAATTCCAGGCTCATTTTCTTGGTGGGACCGTCTTTTGGATCTGGCCGAGAAAGAAGATGCCCGCGTAGTTGATGACGAAATTCTTACCTGCATGAGAACAGGACAATTCCTTGCTTTGCCCAAAGGAAAATCTCCCGATTGTATTACCTTAGGAAAAGGTCTTGGATTCGGAGTGTTTCCTGTTTCAGCTGTTGCATGGAAAAAAAATAGTTTAAGCCCTCGTCCAGGCATCGGCGTGAGAACATTCAATGCACGACCTCTTCATAGCCGGGTTATCCAGGCAGGTCTTGAATATGTCGAAAAGAAAAATCTCTTTTCCTATTCTGAAGAGCTGGGCCGTAACCTGCTTGAACAACTTAAACCGCTGCCTAAACTATATCCTGATGTGTATAAAGCGGTCCGCGGACAAGGGCTCTTAATTGGGATAGAATTGGCGAATGCTTACGGGAGGAAAGGAAGAGAAGTCCGCGATGCACTCATCCGCGCAGGGATTTTGACTGAACTGGAAAGCGGCCTTACTTCCGCCCAACTGCCTAAAAACAAACGAATCAATCAAACGATTCGGCTGACCCCTCCTTTGACCACTCCTAAAGAAGCTATTCAAGCTATTTTGGCGAGCTTTGAAGAAGCTGCGAATCGTTTGAGCTCGTTGAGGCCTATGTATGTCTAAGCTATACACGCGCTCTCTTTTTCATCATGAGACGGATGCTGATGGCGTCTGTCATTTTTCCAACTATTTTCGGATTGCGGAAGAGGCTTTTTTTTACGCTTTTAGAGATAAATTTCCACATCTTGCCTTTGCAGTAGTGGAAAGCCAGGCCCAATATCTTCGTCCTCTTCGGTTCGGATCGATTTT
>DAINNB010000233.1:0-2010 GCA_036736085.1 Chlamydiales bacterium | reverse complement strand
CAAGTAGAACCCGAAAAAAAGCATAATAGAGCGGCGATCTCAGACCAGTGAGGCCTCTCTTTCAAAATAAACTGCGACGCAATCGACGCCACTAAAGGTGTTGTATTAAAAATAGGCCAGATCACATAAGAAGGCCCTTCCAACACACACCAAGCAAACGTAAATTGCGTGGCCAAAGCAAAAGCGGCCCTCGTCGAGAGCAAGCGAAGAGTCGCAAACAAAGCGCCCCTCGCCTGTAAGACAGCCTCGCTAGATCCACCTACTTCAACTTGACTGTTTTTGTTTCCCCTTCTGTTATGAATGAAGAGCAAAGGTAAAGTCAGACAACATCTCCATAAAAGCATCGCAATCGAAAGAGGAATTGCATCTTGCCATGTCTTTGTAGAGATCAGATGGCAAGAAGCGCACAACATCTGCATCATAAGACTCCCGATAATGCATAACCCCGACCGATCAAAAAATGAAGAAATCTTCATTTTTTTTGCCGACCCGATAAATACCAACCCAATTACCGTTGAAATAATCGTAATATAAGTACCCGTTCCGAATGAAAATAAAGAAAACCTATTCGACAAAATCGGAAACACTGAAGCAAAAGCGAAAAACAGCTCAGGAATTTTTGCTTTGATAATGACCTCTCGCACTTCACTATGGCGAAAAGCATAACTAAAGCTCATCCCCACGAGATGAGTCGCCAAAGCCAAAAGCGCACAAGGCCATGTCAGGAAATAAGCCCACAAGGGCGTTTGATGCTCAAAAAAAGGGAGGAGTAGAAAACCCAAAAGCAAAGGGCATAGATTCGTAAAAAAATAAAGACGTAAAAAACTCATCTTGGATTGACTGAACACGAAACGATCAATCACATTAAGAGAAGAGCGGGAAACTACATGAATACATGAAAGTAAAACAATTGGCAAAATCATGCCAAATATTCTACCCAATCATCAATTTACAGCAATAGAGATGTTTTTTTTAATTTCTGTTTAGGCTGTAGCGTCTTCATACCGCTCGCGACTCAAGAATCGATTTTTCCCAAGGATATCCCGTCTAATAGGCCACTCTTGAATCACAAAAAAATATATAGGTGTCTTCCTGCTGAAAATAGCTTCAAAAAAACAAACATTTCTTAAACTAGCGGAGAAGACAGCTTTTTCAATCGTTTATTGATTTTCAGCATTTTCCAACACAAAACAATCCAGCAAACACCTAATATCTGAGAAGCAATTAAGTAAACACTATAATAAGGAATGTAAGTGGGAAGGGGCACTTTGCCAGTTAAAAACAGCAAAAGAGTTGTTACCATACTAACCGCCGTTGCAATAAGACAAAAAGTTAAAAGCTTTGTTCCTGGTTTTTTGTAAATACAATGGTATAGGGCATACCCGAACACGATCGAAATAATCAAAGGAATAAAAAAGCTTATATATTGAATTTGAGGAATTTGATTCAATGCAGGATTAAGCCGAGATTGCAATAGAGAGCTAACAGAATTAATTACAATGCTTAAAACTAAAAGACCTAGCCACTGTTTTCGAATTTTTATATCTTTCTCATTCATATCTCACCTCTTAAAAATCATTACCAAACAATTAGTTTGCGCGTTACTACCGAACAAAAGCCAAATTCAAACCTTCGGTCTTTGCAGGGCGAACCCATCTGAATTCAGGTAGTCCTAAAATCGAGTCATATCTTGCCAGATTTTGTTCTCAATTTCAACCCGCCAAAAGATTCTTGCAATTAGACTGCTGAGAGACTCTATCTACCTTCCTAAAAGAGTTTCAGGAACATACGACCGACTTCTTTGGAAGAACGAATTAAGAGGGAAGCGTCCGGGCGTAGCGATTTTACCTGTTCTGCCATCAGGCGAAGTGATCTTAATCTTCAATTTTCGACATGCCACGTGGTCCTGGGAGCTAGAACTACATTTTTAGGAAAAATAGCCTTGGAAGCTGGGACCCTTACTTCCATAATTCCTGTTTATCACACTCCTAGTATCGCTCAAGATAAAAA
>DAINNB010000232.1:0-2043 GCA_036736085.1 Chlamydiales bacterium | reverse complement strand
ATAAGAGCGGCCCCGATAAAATCGAAGGGGACAAAAAATCTCCGGCAGGCATTTTTTCTCTAGGCAGGGCTTTTGGGTTATTTACCGCTTCTACAATGGAGCCTCTGCGCATCGATTACCTTCCCCTCCATGAAGGGATAGAAGCTGTCGACGATCCAACATCTTTTTACTACAACCAAATCGTCGATAGAAAAGAGGTTACCCCAGACTGGCAAAGTTCAGAAAAAATGGGACAAGAGCCGCTCTATCAGCTAGGTTTGGAAGTCCACCACAACTTCCCCCTCCCTCTAGCAGGAAAAGGTTCTGCGATCTTTTTGCATGTTTGGACGGAAAAAGACAAAGGAAGAGCCGGTTGCACCGCAATGAGTTTAGAAAATCTCAGCAACTTGGTATCCTGGTTGGAAAAGGAAAAAAATCCCGCTCTTGTCCAACTGCCTTTTCCTGAGTACAAAAAATTTCAGCAAGAATGGAATTTACCAAATATCATGAAGCACCACCTTGTCAATCTAGCCCACGCCGATCCTACCATCGTTTTAGATATCCGTTACGCGACAGATAATCATTTTTTAAAATTTCCCCTTTATCTAAAACCTGCATGCTATCTCCATGAAAAGGCGGCTCAAGCGCTCGTCGAAGTCCAAAAAGATCTTTTAGCTCTAGGACTAGGCCTTAAAATCTTTGATGGATACCGCCCCCTATCTGTGCAGCAAATGGCGTGGGACGCCATCCAAGATGAACGCTATGTGAGCAATCCAGCCAAAAATAAAGGGAGGCACACAAGGGGGACGGCCGTAGACGCAACGCTCATCGACCAAAACGGAAACGAGCTAGAAATGCCAAGCGCCTTTGATGATTTTTCAGAAAAAGCGCACAGTGATTACCCGCACGCCTCTAAAGCCGCTTTACAACATCGAGCGCTTTTGCAGGACGTCATGAAAAAACACCATTTCACCCCTTTTCCTACCGAATGGTGGCATTTTGATTTCGACGGTTGGTACGACGATCAAAAATTCCCGCCGCTCGATATCTCTTTTGAAGAATTAGAATAAATATCTACCATCGGAGGATCGATTCTCCTCGCAGCCAGCAAAAAAGGTCTTCGATCTTCTAAACGGCTGATCATCACGACAGGATTACCGAGCACGGCCCCATGAATAAATTTCCCTTGGCCGAGGTAAAGTCCCACATGCTCGATAGTCTTCTCACCGAAAAAAAGCAGATCGCCAGGCAAAAAGTCCTCTCCTTCTACCGGTATAAAAAAAGGGCAGCACGCTTGATCTCGCGCATTGCGCGGCAAAACCAGCCCCATTTCTTTAAAAAGCATCTGCACAAAACCCGAGCAATCAAACCCATAAGAAGAAGCTCCTCCCCAAGTATAGGGAAGCCCTAAAAAACGTTTACTTAACGAAAGGACCTCTTTCAGCACCTTCCTCCGAGGAGAAAAATCGATATCCCCTCTTTGCATCCATGCTTTTTCTCCCGAGACCAGCTCGATCGGGACCCACCTTTCAGCCGTTTCCGCCCCAACGTCTAATTTTACTTTCGCCCCATAAGGCAGGGTCAAAAGAGGCGGGAAAGAACTGACGTCGGATGTTCGATAAACATGGGCAAACAAGTTTTGGACAGGCCTCAACCGACCACCTTCATCAAAAGAAGGGTTGCAGACCAAATAAGAAGAGAGCGCCCATCCGATCACTCCATCTCTCATTTTCAATTTAGACCAACCGGGAAACTGCTGTAGCACCTCGACAAAATCCCCATAAATCGCCTGAGAGTCCACTTCAGCATCTTCTTGAGGCTGAAGATAAATGTTGATCACCGGCCGATTGATCCACTCGCTTCTCAATAACTCAGGGGCTAATAAAAAAATGCCAAACAAAACCGCAATCGTCAAACGCATATTCCCCCTCATGATGAAACAAAAAAACATGCTATTTCGACTCCATTTTGTCAAACCGGAATATACCCAACGTGATTCAAAATTTGGCTGCTAGGAGGGATTGAAAGCAGCCAAATTTTGGATCACGTTGGGTATAAAACGAT
>DAINNB010000231.1:0-2066 GCA_036736085.1 Chlamydiales bacterium | reverse complement strand
ATTTATTTTAATTTTTAGTTATAATTTATGTTTAACTAAATTTATTTATTTTTGGGGTTTTATGAGTAGTTCAGGCGCATTTAATTATGGACTTAGAAAAGACAGTGAGCTGCCTTTTGGTGAACGAGTGGAAGGGTTTTCTGTAACTTCTTGTAAACCAACGTCTTATAATTTTTTTAGCAACGATATTGAAACGAGGGTAGGGTCTATAGCAAAAATTCCGTTTTGTCAGGAAATGGTAAAGAAAGAGAGTCCTGGGAAAGATCTAAAATTATTCGGTAAAGTAAATATAGCGAATCAAGTTGCCGCAGAAGAGAAGCTGCAATCTGAGGGGGGCAGAGCTTCCGCTTTTTTAAGGGGGGCTGTCTTTGAGGGAAAAGAAGAGGAGCCCCTGCCAGGTCTAAATGAATCGATGTCGATTGCCGTTGAGATGGAACCTTCTAGAGAGAGAAAAGAGTCTTCGCGAGTAGAAATCTTAACGCCTCTGAAATGCACTCCCTATCGCAAAGAGTTTGAAAGAGAAAGGATGGGCATTCAATGGAATAGGGGTGGAGGACCCTTGAGATCGGGGGCCATGACTGGTTGTCATTTAGTGATTGGGATCAATCCTCACCGTCCTAGTGAGCAATTCATGTCACATGACAATCCAGCTATGGAATTATATGAAACTGTGCATCCAAAGATGTTAGAACATCCGGACTGGTGTTATTATCTTTTATTTACAGAAAAAACCATGAGAGACTTTGTGTTTAAAGGTAAAGATCTAGATGATTTTGTTTCTCGTGTTGAAAAAAGTATGTGTTTTGACCAAAAAGCTTTAAAAGCATTTTATCTTGATGATTCGAACATGGATAGGATTGAAGTAGAATTCCATCCTAAAAATTTAGAAATACAGGTTCATGGGATTGATGAAATAACAAGAACGGCTCATACTTTTAAAGCCGTTATTGATCTTCCTTCTTCTCAAAAAGCAGATGATGTCGCAGCATTTCAACAATATCTTCGAGATCGGTTTAAAAATGAGTCTTCATCGGATTTTCAAGCGTTATGTAATGCACGCGATCTTGTGGAAATGAAAAAAATCGCTTGTAAATATGTAAGGCAATCATCCTCTTCTCACAATCTTGCATTACAGCGAGTATGTAAAATCATTGCAGACGATAGATTCGCCAGCATTTTTAGCATAAAAAATGAAATCTTGGCGATTAAAGACAGTCCTCAGGTTCAGGAGAAAGAGACGTCTTGCTCCATTATGTAACAGCTGCGATCGATTTTTGGGGCTTTTAAACTTGTTTGATGCCGGATTCTTGAGTTATGAGCAGTATAGTATTTCACAGTTGTTTGGTAAAAAGGAAGACGAGCTTTTAAGAGTAGAGAGAAGCTACTTAAAAATGAAGTAGACGGCGCCTGTAAGACACATTCCAGCCCAGAGATAATTGAGGCTTAAGGGCTGGTTCATGAAAAAGACAGCAAAAGGGACGAAAATCGTCAGAGTGACGACTTCTTGGATGATCTTGAGCTGAGTCAATGAATAAGCTCCGCTATAAAACCCAATTCGATTGGCGGGCACTTGCAGGCAGTATTCAAAAAAAGCAATCCCCCAGCTGAGTAAAATGGCCATCCAAAGCGGCTTGCTTCCCATATTTTTCAAGTGCGCGTACCAAGCAAAGGTCATAGCGATATTAGAGCAGATCAGAAGGAATATCGTGGTGAAAAAATTCACACAACCTAGAAGGTTCGATACTGCTTGTTTAGAAAAAAGGTGGCATAGCACTGAAAGCAGTCTGTAGTATTTTTGCGGACGGGCCTCAAAAATAAAATGACCGAATCACGTGCTATGTCAATTTTTCTCATACTGGATTAGGGAATAATTTTGAAACTGGAACTTTACACGCTCTCTTTTTTTAAAGAGAGCGTGAGAGATGGATTTTTAGTTTTTGGCGCCCATTTTTTCTTGGAGGAGCAAGAAAATGAACCCAAGGGATCCGAGAGAAAGAGCGAAGGGAATTACGCTAACGCCGTAGAAAAGTGCCTGGGCAGACTCGGGGCCTCCCATTTTATTGATG
>DAINNB010000230.1:0-2070 GCA_036736085.1 Chlamydiales bacterium | reverse complement strand
CGATCGATTTTTGGCAGCTTTCAATCCCGTCTAATAGCCGATTCTTGAGTCACGAGCGGTATAACTCGTTTCTTTCGAGTTGATGATCTGATTTTTTTTGCAGTTACAGAGTGTGCAGCTTCCTATTTTATCTACTTACAGTCGCGGTGAAAAGATCGATCCAAAGCATGATTTTAAATATTCCTTGTGTTTAATGTATCTTCCTTGTAATAAGCGGTTTGCGTTTGTTTTGTGTTCACAAAAAGATGCTATTTTTGTGAAAAATAGAGACGATGAAAATGAGTCAAGGTATTGAAACTGCTGTGAAAAATAGAATTACCGATCATGGCCGGGGATGGTGTTTTACCTCGATGCACTTTTCAGATTTGGGTAGCGACGCTTCTATTCGCAAGGCTCTCTCGCAGCTTCAGAAACAAAATATCATTCGGAGGCTTGCACAAGGTGTTTATGACTATCCCAAAACGCATGATTTGTTGGGCCTAATCCCTCCAGATTTAAACGAGGTTGCGAAAGCGATAGCGGAAAAAAATGGAGTTCAAGTTCAACCAGCTGGGGCTTACGCTGCAAATTTAGTAGGCCTTTCTGTACAGGTTCCTGGTCGAGTGATCTTTTTAACTGAAGGTCCTTCAAGAAAAGTTAAAATTGGTAATCAAGAAATCATTTTTAAAAAAGCGACTAAAAAAGTCATGTCTTCTGCGGGAACCAAAGAAGGTCTTCTGATTCAAGCCTTGAAAAATTTAGGGAAAGATCACATTGACAAGGTAGCTCGTATGCAAATTTCAAAATTTCTCAAGGGTTCAACCGAAAAAGAAGTTAGACAAAATATGAAATTTGCTCCCGCATGGATACGAGCCCTTGTTTTTGAAATTATGGAGCTTAAGCCATGAATGAAATCCACTTTTTATCTAAAGAGGAACGCGCGCTATTTTTTAGGACAGCAGCAGAGATCATGCATATGCCTTTTGAAATTATCGAGAAAGACTATTAGGTTGTATGGGTTTTGGAAAGGCTGTTTTCGTTAGTGAAAATAAAATCACACCTCACCTTCAAAGGAGGAACCTCTCTTTCAAAAGTATATGGATTAATCGACCGATTTTCTGAGGATATCGATCTTTCAATTGAAAGGGAATTCTTTGGTTTTAAAGTCCCCAGCGCTCTTGAAAATGCGCCTTCCAAAAAGAAACAAAGAACGATTTTAGATAATCTTTCACAAGCTTGTTCCAACTATGTGCAAACTGAGATGTTAGACGATCTAAAAGATGCTATTGGCGCAAAGCTTGGAACTGCTAGCGGCTGGAGAATTTTCTGTGATCTAGATGATCCAGATGCGCAAACACTGTTATTTGAATATCCAAGCGAGACTTCAAGAGCTGAATACATTCGGCCACTTGTAAAAATCGAAATCGGTGCAAGATCAGAACACTGGCCTGTCAGTGAACACAAAATACAGAGCTATGCTAAAGAAGCGCTAAAAGAGAAAATTCATGAACCTGAAACGTGGGTTCGAGTGTTAAATGCTGAACGGACTTTTTGGGAGAAAGCAACCATCCTTCATCAATATGCGCATCTACCAGAAGATAAAAAACTTCCACCGCGAATTTCAAGGCACTTTTATGACTTTTTCCGTTTGCTAAATTCTGAAATTAAAGGGAAAGCGCTTATTGAGGCAACTCTACTTGAACGGGTTGCAATCCATAAAAGCATTTACTTTGCGTCAAGCTGGGCGAGCTACGGGACAGCTCGAAAGAATACTTTAAAGCTTTTCCCTCCTCCAAGAATCCTGAAAGAACTTGAGAAAGATTATCATCTGATGAAAGCCATGTTTTTCAGAGAGGTACCCAATTGGGAATTAATCCTAAAAACGATTGAGCAGTTTGAAAAGGAGTTTAATGACTGTGGTGTCGTGGGTGAGGATAAAAAGTTATGATTGGAGTAAGACAACAGTGCTTAACTGAGGATTTAAAGAAGCAAATCTATGAGGGCTTTAGTAGGCATGCCATATTAACGATAGGTCATGGCTTTGTTGCGCAATTCAGGCTGAGTCCGATAGCTGCCTAATCGCGGCTTGAT
>DAINNB010000229.1:0-2071 GCA_036736085.1 Chlamydiales bacterium | reverse complement strand
CCATTGGAGAACACCCCGCCTTTTATTTGAAGCAGCACGGACACCCCAATACGTTATACCCATTCCCCTCCTCTCTAATCCGGCAAAAAGTAGAAGAGGCTTTGTCGATGGTCGGCCTCGAGGGAGTTGAAAAAAAAATGCCGTCCGATCTATCAGGAGGAATGCGCAAAAGAGCAGGCCTGGCCAGACTTATCGCTTACCGTCCCTCTATTTTGCTCTACGATGAACCCACAACAGGACTCGATCCCATTACAGCAGAACAAATTAACGAACTGATCGTCAAAACGCAAAGCGAACTCAAAGGCACCAGCATCGTCGTCACGCACGATATTCATTCCGCCCTTTACATCGCCGACCGCCTAGCGCTGCACCAAGACGGGAAAATCGCTTATCTAGCTGAACCTAAAGAGTTTATGAAAATCGAAAACCCGATTATCCAGTTCATGAAAAAAACGTACACCTCACGCGAGCCCCTATGACCGACCAATTGAAAAACATCCTTATCGGCCTATTTGTTGTGGCGGCAGTCACGATCATCGTATCGATGATCCTCTTTTTAAAGCCTACTGTCGGAGACGGCAAGCAACACATTGCAGTCCGCTTTACTAACATTGCCGGCATCAACATGGGAACTAGAGTAACTTTTGCGGGAAAACCCGTGGGAGAGGTCGTAGCGATCCAAGAGATAGCCGATGCGAGACAAAAACCGACTGACGAATCTGGCAGAGTCTATTTTTATGAGCTCACCTTAAAAGTCGATTCTAGCGTCAACATTTACAACACAGATGAAGTTGCCATTCGAACAACGGGCCTCATGGGAGAAAAATCGATCGCGATCCTTCCTAAAGCGGCGCTAGAGGGCGTCATACCCAAAGAGATCACCCACGAAATGGTCTATGCCAATTCCATCGATCCTCTAGAAAATACCTTTAATCAAATGACCAAAGTAGCCACAAAAGTGCAAACTGCAGTGGAACATTGGGACGCTTGGTTTCAGCAAAATCAAACACACGCAACAGATGCCCTCACTTCGTTCACAGATTCCATGCAAAGCGCCCACACAGTATTAAACGATCTCAGTGGCGTGACAAAAGAGATTTCCGAGGGACGCGGAACGTTGGGCAGGTTACTCAACACCGATGACATCTATCTTCGCTTCAGCTCGCTTTTTGGCAAAGCAGAGACGCTTATGAACGACTTGAACCATTATGGGCTCCTCTTTCAATACGATAAACGTTGGCAGCGAAGCCGCACCAAAAGGGCCAACATCTTAAAATCGCTCGAGACCCCAAAAGAATTCCAAGAATACTTCACCACAGAAGTGGATACCATCACCACCTCACTCGGACGCCTGACCGAGCTATTAGAAAGAGCGCAAGAAACAACAGAGCGGACCAAAATCGTCCAAAGCGAAGCCTTTCGTCGCGATTTCGCCTCACTGCTACGCCAAGCCCAAAGCCTCACCGACTCCATCAAGCTCTACAACGAAGAGCTAATGACTGAAGAAGCTCTGGGGGATTAAGCCGAAGTTAAACCACATCATAAGGCTAAGACAAAAAAAAACCTCATAGACACTCTTTGTTCTTAGTAGTTATCTAATGAGATTGCAGCATAAAAACCTTAAAATTGCTGTCGCGGAGAGCATTACTAATCATGCGCCATCTTCCATTTAGCCAATGCTTCTTCGTAGCTTTCTTGATGTATTATGATTAATTCTACTGATCCTTGACCTGCTATTTTATAAGTCAAAGTCCCATCAATAAATGATAATACTGTCAAATGCCCCGGAGGAAAACGCGATCCATTTAAGTCCTGAACAAAAATTCTGATTTGGATACTTTCAGGAGGAAAAGGAGCTTTCTCTAAATATTTATGGAGACGCTTTTCTTTATGAATTTCTCCAATAAATCTCTGGAAGGCAGATATCAACAAGTCCCTTCCCTCCTCTATGTCTTCAACTGATCTATAATAAAAAAAGCTTAAAGCTAGCATCTGAATTTTATCTTTTCCTCGCCCGCCCCAACCACAAGCATAAAGCTCTTTATCTGCTTTCAACCACCGAATAGTATCA
>DAINNB010000228.1:0-2082 GCA_036736085.1 Chlamydiales bacterium | reverse complement strand
TTTAAAAGCCTTTGAATGCGGTCATTTTGGGCGCGATTGAGGTGGAACGGGTATATTCTTCTAATTCGATGAGTCGCTATCACTATCACTTAGCATCTCTTCACTATCAGGGTAGGTAACTGTTGCATTTCCATCAAAGTTTTCAATAAAAATATGATGCGCGGCACCGGAAGTAAATTCAGTAGGCCCTGACTTAACAGTTGCAGCAATTTGTAGAGACATGAGCCTACCTTCCAGTCTTACAGAAATTGCTTTGGCTGCCTCTGAAGGAGCCGATATAGTATTGCTTGCTTTCTTAGTGTTGGCAGATACAAAACGATCGCGCAAAGAGCCATTTTCCAACTTGTCAAAATCAACAAAATAAGTGTCGTGATAGTTTTCTCTATTACCCAACTGCACTGCAATTCTTTCAATTTTGATTTGCGTAGGGCAGCCTGGGAAATAAAAAAATCGAACCCCATGATAAGCCATTTTAAATGTTATATCTCCTACTGCGGACATAAAGACCTCCTTTTGCATTTTGCGCGAAGATCCTAAACAAAATACTTTATTCGGTCTATGAGTTCCTAAAGAACTGTTCTCTTAAGAGAAAGAGCGACACTAATCTCGGAAATTTAGCCAAAAGACAGCGGGCGGACTCTTCATTTCCAGTCCGCTCGGAAGCCAAGACTTTGCCTTCCTCCGCTCTCAGACAAAAAAAGCCCATCGAAACGATGGGCTTTTTTTTGTTTGGGGGCGGCTGGACGCATTCAGAACTTTTGACTAGAGAAATTTCTTGTCGGAATGAAAAAAACTCTTTACCATGCAATCTCTTTAATAGAGAGCGAATATGCGTTTTGTTCTTCTTCTTTTTTGTTTTACGCAAGCTTTTGCGGCAGCGATTGTCAGAGAGAAGACCTCCGATGGTTCTTGGCTGGAAGCCCGTATCAATGATGATAGAACTTTAGGGGGATTGATTTTTTCTGATGGAAGTTCAGTTATTTACGATTATGAAGATGCTCGTTTACAGAAGATCACTCGCTTGGACTCTCTAGGAAGAGAGATCTACAGCCAATCCTGCACTTGGAAGACTCTCGACTTGAGAATCAAGCGGCATGGTTTAATACGCAATACTTTTACGATGACAGTGGCAGGGTCATTGCACGACTGAATCCATGGCATAACGAAGTTATCGAATATGATACCCAAGGCCAAGCCGTTCGTATAGGAGATAGAACATACTGTTATGATCATCTGGGGCAAATAACCGCAGAGCATGGTTTTTTTGAAGCCCTGTATGGGACCGACTACAATATTGAAGAGCTCAATGAAAAGTCCTTTTGCCCTCACCAAACTAACGATTTTCAGTATGATAAGAACAGCCAATTGGTTGAAGCATTTGGAAAGAGGTATTCGTATGACCTCTATGGAAGGTGTATACGGAAGGGAGGCACCTCATATTTATACCTTGGTTTTGAGGAAATTGCCTCTTTTGAAGAGGGGCTATGCAAAACGCTGAAAATTCCAGGATTAGGAGGTCCCGTTGCGATTGAAATCGATGGGAAGCCCTATGCACCTATTGTAGATGCACAAGAAGTCGTCAGAAAGCTTATAGATCCCATGAATAACTCGATTTACGCCGAAAATCACTGTGATGTTTTTGGCAACGGTCTCACAGAGGAAATTCCTTATGCTTATCGAGGTAAACGATATGATCAAGAGACGAATCTTCTCTATTTTGGTAAACGTTATTACAACCCTGCATCGCATCAGTGGCTAAAGCCGAATCCTTTAGGTTCCATAGATCATGACAATCTCTATCAATACGTATACAATAATCCCATTCGATACTCAGATCCTATTGGCTACAGTTTTTGGGGATATGCATTGGGGCTTGGAGAGATCTTAGCTGGCGGCGCTTTGATGTTAAGACCTGGCTTTCCAAGATTTCGTGGAGCACACAGGTACAATAGTTTTTGTTACCCGCAAAGTGGTTTTGTGTTAGACGGTGGGGAGCTGAAACTTTCAAAAATTGGGAATATCCGTGTTCAGTTGCATCGTCCTGTATAAGGAAAGATAACAACATGCACGCTTAGAAAAAGT
>DAINNB010000227.1:0-2115 GCA_036736085.1 Chlamydiales bacterium | reverse complement strand
CCAGCTCATCGCAGAACTACTTTTATCGCCATCTCTCGACTCAGGTTTTACAGGAATCCATCAGACAGCTTTCATCCACCCTACTGCCCTCATCGGTTCCAACGTCTCTATTGGACCGTACGCCGTCATCGACCGAAATGTAGAAATAGGAGACGGCACAACGATAGGTCCCCATGTTTCGATAGGTTTTGAAGTCCAAATCGGCAAAGACTGTTTTATCCACCCCTCTTGCTGCATCCGAGAAAGATGTATCATCCACAATCGCGTCATCCTTCAGCCTGGAGCCATTATCGGTTCCTGCGGTTTCGGTTACCTCCCAAACGCTCAAGGCCACTTCACCAAATTAGAACAGCTTGGCAATGTGATCTTAGAAGATGACGTAGAAATCGGAGCCAATACAACAATCGACCGGTCCCGCTTTAAAAGCACCATCATCCGCAAAGGGGCAAAGATCGACAACCTCGTCCAAATCGCCCACAACGTCGAAATCGGAGAGCATAACGCGATCGCAGCCCAAACCGGCATCGCCGGGTCCGCTAAAACAGGCAAACATGTCATGCTAGGCGGACAAGTCGGCATCCTCGGTCACGTCGAACTCGACAACCATGTACGCATCGCCACCCGCGGCGGCGCTAGCAAATATCTCAAAGCCGGCGAATACCGGGGCAGCCCAGCCATTCCCATCGCCGACTACAACCGTCAAGAAGTCCACGTCCGCAAACTCAAAGACTATATCGCTCGCATTAAAGAACTCGAAAAAAAACTCGACGAGTTGCAAGCTCAATGAATTGGGGCTTCGCCCCAAACCCCACTAAGGAGCTAACCCCTTAAACCCCCTTTTTATTTTGTATAAAAAAAGAGCCTCGAAAAGACAACAGGCATTCCAAAGGACTGATGCCCTTTGGTAGGTTCTTAAGGACGAAGTCCTT
The DNA here is from genome assembly GCA_036736085.1 of Chlamydiales bacterium. GTDB lineage: Bacteria > Chlamydiota > Chlamydiia > Chlamydiales > SM23-39 > SZAS-17. The sequence goes on along the minus strand of DAINNB010000227.1, from coordinate 1,186 downwards.
AAATGCTACTCTTCGATAGCCTTACGCGGGCGAATCATTTGAGCGCTGTAGATGAGAATCAATCCCAGCAGTGCGATGTAAAGCGGCAAAGGAAAAGCCGTTCCGTTATGAAAAGCGCTCATAGCCCAAGTAAATCCAGCAATCAAACAATAATAACATCCGCCAAAGAGAGATCCAGCTGTCCCTGCTGTTGTTTGATAGGGCTTAAGGGCGTGGCTTAAACTATTAGGAATGACGAGTCCAATGCCGAAAAATATGATGAATAATGCGAAAATGACCGCAGGAAGAGCTAGCGTTTGTATAGTGAAAATGCCCGTTGAAACAGTGATTGTAAAAAGGACTCCCCCTGCAAAGATATAAGCTGCACCTTGCTGGATAATGTGCTGAGGAAAGAAGCAGCTACTTTTATGATAAGAGATTTTGGCTGCGAGGATACTGGCTTCTGCAATAAGAAGTCCAAAACATCCGTAATGACTAGGTTTCATTCCCAGTTGATCGATAAAAATAAATGTGGCCTCTTGATAAAAGACGGACTTGATTGGCTGAAAGAGAGAAAATCTCTTTAGGACGCGTTTCAGACAGGGAAAAAAAAGCCCAGACGGCTAAAATAAGAGATAGAATGGCTAAGAACCCAAAATTAGCCCTCCACCCCATCCACTCACCGAGCGAATGCCTGATCTACAAGCAGAAGGGATCGATGTTCTTATAGGCATGAGTCTTTCGGCTGCTGAAAATGCCATTCAAAAACAGATAGCGGCAACTACCTATTCATTTTGCGCATCCCCCGATTATTTAAAATTATTTGGCGTTCCTGAAAAGCCAGCCGACTTGAAAAAAGCATCGATACATCGCTCACAGCATGAGAAAACCGGAAAATGAGCTCACGATCATCGCCAGTCCCTACCTACGTGTCAATGACACTGAAACTATGCTGGATCTTGCCCTCAATGGACTTGGCATCGCAAAACTTCACCGATATATTGTCCAAGAACATCTCGAGCGAGGCTCGCTGCAAGAAATACTAACGAGCTACACTCAGTCGGAAATTCCCATCTACGTCGCTTATCCACAAAGACGCTACCTTCCTTCAAAAGTTCGCTGTTTTATCGATTTCACAACTAAAAAAATCTCTATACCGAAACAACCTGAAGAATCGGTTTTTGGCAAGGCGGCGCCTCAAAATTTT
>DAINNB010000226.1:0-2118 GCA_036736085.1 Chlamydiales bacterium | reverse complement strand
TCGAAAAGAAACGGCGGTTCATTGTCCTGGTGCTTGTCCAAAATCCGCGCTACTTCGGCATTGGCGTTCGAAGGATCTGAAAAAGAGAGAATACGGGCTCTTAAAAATTGGGTCCAAAGCGATTTGGGAAGGAAAGGGAAAAACCCTTCCGCCAGTTCTTGCGCATAGCTGACATCTCCGCCATCTAAAAGCTCTGTGATGTAATCATAGATAACTCCCTCAAGATCATGCGCGCAATATTCAGAAATTGCCTGAAAGATCTCGAGTGGATCTTCTCCTTCGTCTTGATTTTCATCTAAGATCTCTTGCAAATTGGCCAAAATATCCTGGATCGGCTCATCGCTTTCAAAAACGCCCTGGTCATATAAAAAAATTCGGTGATCGAGCTCATCGCAAAAAATCGAAAGGGACTGCTTTTCCGGCAAAAACCTTCGCCATAGCTCAAAAATAAGCAAATAGACCTGATCGTGCTGCTTGGGCGAAACGGACTCTTCCTGCAAAAGCTCCGCCAGATCTTCAGGCGTGTCGCACTCTGCCGCAAAAGAAATAAAAGAATTTTTATCTAAAGAAATCCCCCATACGGAGAGTCTTTGGAAAAGCGCGTCTAGAGAAATGTCTCGTAAATTTTCCAATGCCCACGGCTCTACGTCGGCCCCAGAAGTTTCTTGAGCATTTAACCGCAATAAATTATAAATGGCTTTAGTCTGTATCTTCATAAATTAGTTTAAATAATATACAATCGCACACCTAATGTCAAAGAATATGAAAAAGCGCCCCTCTCTTCTTCTAGAAATTCTCTTGTCCTGCGCCCTTTTAACCGCCGCGGTCGGCCCTTTGATTCGCAAACCCATCGCCTTGTATCAAATGCAAATGAAGGTATTGAAAGAAGTGGAAAAGCAAAGACTGGCAGACCTTACCTTTGCGGAAGTAAAAATGGCCCTGCTCCGGCATCAAATTCCCTGGAAAAAACTCCCTTCAAAAGAAAAAAAACAAATTGTCTATCCTATGCCCCCGGCTACTCTCAATATCCCTTACTGCCAGGCGCAGCCTATTCAAAGAAGGGTTATTTTCAAGCTTCGACGTGAAAAAGTTGGTATACAAGGGGACATTGTGCGCCTTTTAGACATCGAAGTACAGTTCGAGCCTTTTCCCGCCCCAAAAGAAGAAAAGCCCGGCGTGCAATACATCTACCCAGCCATCGTAAAAAAAATGAGCGCTTAGCCTCTATACCGAAACAACTTGAAGAATCGGTTTTTGACTGCGTTGGCTTTACCTCAACATTTTGATTCTCACTCGCGCCTTGCCTCCGGCAATGGTCGCTCGCTCCGAATCAAAATGTTCAGGAGCCTCCTTGTCAAAAAAACGATTCTTCAAATTATTTCGGTATACTTTCACCAACCGATCAGGCATATACCAAAATAATTTGAAGAATCGTTTTTTAACTACGTCGGCTTTGCCTCAAAATTCTGATTCTTCAAGTTGTTTCGGTATAGAAAATATTTACTATGCAACCAAAAAAACATCTCCACCTTCCCACGCCTCATGAAAGCCACGTGAAAGAGCTCACCCTTCGGGCCGTTGGCATAGGGGTTTTGTTCGGAGCCCTTTTTTCTGTGGTCAATGCCTATTTGGCCTTAAAAGTGGGGACCACCATCTCCGCTTCCATTCCCGCCGCCATCATGGCAATGAGCCTCATGAAACTACTTTTTAAAGACGCCTCCATTTTAGAGAGCAATACCATTCAAACGATTGCGACCATGGGCGAAGGATTAGCCGCCGGCGTCGCGTTTACAATCCCTGCACTCCTTTTACTCGGGGCCGAGCCCTCCATTACCCGCATTTTCCTCCTTTCATCTCTAGGCGGTATACTTGGAGTGCTATTCATGATCCCGATGCGCCGTTTTGTCATCATTGAAGAAAAAAAGAGACTTCCCTTCCCCGAAGGGACGGCCGCTGCTGCTATTTTAAAAGCGGGAGCTTCAAATAAAAAAGTCGCCATCACAGCTTTTTGGGGGCTTCTTCTCGGGATTTTTTACAAAGCTTGTTCGAACATCTTCTTTTTGTGGAAAGAGCTCCCTACCTGGGCTTTGTTTAACAAAAAATTTCAGTTCGCGATCG
>DAINNB010000225.1:0-2143 GCA_036736085.1 Chlamydiales bacterium | reverse complement strand
TTTGAGATATTTGCCGAAAGAAGGCGCGTTTTTTGAATTATGTGGTTCGCCGTGGATAAATGAACTAGGGGAATTTCAAAATCGAATTTTCGCAGATTGTAAACATTATGTTCTTCAGTTTTGCGATGAAACTGTAGAAATAATTGCATCCAATTTCATTTTTAAGCAAACTGATGAATAATAATAAAGAAGTTATTGATTTGATTGACTGTTTTTTTGGAAAACAAAAAAACGTTGGAAGATTTGCAGGATTATGCATGGAATGTAATAGATGGTTCTTCAAAAGAAGATGGAATCGACTTAGAGATTAATTTTCAATTGTCTGATGTAAAAGATGTGACCTTTAATGAGTTAACGAAAAAGTTGATGAAACTAGCCAAATCGATCGCTACTCAGTATCAAATAAGTGAATATTTTTGTGGTATTGAACCAGCCTATGAAATGGAAACGAGGTTGTTTACGAATGATCAGTTAGGAGATTTTTCTATAGAAATTAGAGAAAAGAAAGGACTTAAAAACAGGAAATCGAAAAACGGAGGGTTCTCCAGCGCTTCACTGCTTTTTAGAAATGGTCATGTTATTACAGTTATTCCTGGAGGATAATGAAATTTGATATCATAGAATTACTTATTGTATTTGATGAACTTCTAACTCCGCTTACTGATGAAGAGCAGGGGATGTACTGGCTGAGAGCAATTCGTGAAGATGGTTTCATTGTGACCCTATCATTTTCTATTTATGAATGTTATGCCGGTCTACTTGTTTGTAATGATTCTGATATAGCGATTGCAAACATACACATGAGTAAGTGCTCTGAAATTAGAGTTTTAGATGAGAAAAAAAACATCTAGAAATTATTCATGGCGATCAATCCAGAAGGTGCTTTTTACAATTAACAGGTGATAATATTTTAACTTACAGCGAATGAATACTTTGAGCTCGCATCCCTGGAAGCTAATAGGACTTCGTCCTTTGGAATCCTTTGTTTTTTATGTTATCTTTGGTGGGAAAAATATGTTGGAGGTTTAAATGGCCCATAATGTGAGCTGCGGCTCTCTTGGTGTTTCTTCATCGAAGTGGACAATAATTGAGGGGGGGAGATCGATTTCTTCTGAGGAAATTGAGGAGCAAAATAGAAAAATCATTGATCTTCAGGGAATAGCCCGTGGACTTTGTCAGAATTTTGAAACTTTAGATGGGGCTAAATACAAAGATGGTACGCTGAACTATCTTTTCTCTCGGGCAGAAGAGATTGAGTGCTTTTCTTGGAAGGTCTTTCGTCTCGCTTCCGGGAATCACCGACTTGAGATAGAAATCTCTCTATGCAATTGGAGCCGGCATCGGATTGCTTTGAAGAGGACTTGTTATCGTGTTCTTGAAAAAGCGGCTTGGATAAAGCGAGTGAAACAGGAAGCTCTTTTGACTCGTTATGAGAAAGCTATAGAAATATACAGGAAGAACCGATCGGAGAAAAATCTAGCGCTAGCAAAGAGTTTAGAAAGCAAAGTAAATGTAAAGGTGAAGTGTCAATGGGCGGTTTTGAAAGCTTATAGTAACCGCCTCAATTTTTCTTCTTTTGATTTAGATGAGCTCTGTAGAGATGAGGTTTTTGTTGGAAAAAGACTAGATGCGTTAAATGGCCGTTTTAGAGAGGTTTTATATTTAGGGCTCTCTAGGCCTGACATCCCCGGAGGCGAATGTTCGGATTTTTCCAGACGGCAAAAGGAGCTTGAGCTCGCCGTTAGAAGTGATCGAGTCGCAGATTCCGGTCCAAGTGGTCTGCCCATCGAAGAGAGTGATTGTTTGCCCTCTCATTGCGAGGAGATCGTTGAAGAGGGGAAGAAAGGAGGAAAGCCCATCTTGTCTGAATTTCTTGAGGTCTTGTTCGAATTGAGCTTGTAACTGGTTTAAAAGCTCTTCTCGGTTCCACGTTTTTTTTGTTTCTGCAAGAAGGGAAGTGGCGGGCTGATCGATTTGGTCGAGAAGGTTTTTTTCCATATTCACATTGAGGCCGATGCCCAAAAAAAGATCGACAAGGGGTGGGTGGAACGCGGTATCGCATAGGATCCCGGCTACTTATTTCCCGATAAATTGTATGTCGATAGGCCATTTGATCTGTGGTGAGAGGTTGAGTTTTTTTAGT
>DAINNB010000224.1:0-2238 GCA_036736085.1 Chlamydiales bacterium | reverse complement strand
ACACAAACGACCTTGCAGCGCATCCAGCTCTGGCTAGATGGGCCCTATGACGAAAAGACAAAACAGACGATCAGAGATTTGCAAGCTACCCACCCAGAGGCGCTAAGCGACGCGTTTTTCAAAGATCTTTCGTTTGGAACGGGCGGCCTTAGGGCTAAAATGGGCGTAGGGACAAATCGCTTAAACCTCTATACGATTCGGTTAGCGACCCAGGGTTTAGCCAACTATCTCAATAAACAACCGCTTGAAAAGCGCCGCGTGTTCATCGGCTATGATGTAAGAAGCAATTCAGACGCCTTTGCACTGGAAGCTGCCCGAGTACTAGCAGGGAATCAAATCGAGGCCCTCCTCACAGATGATATTTGCCCGACGCCCCTTGTTTCTTTCGGCTGCCGTCATTTCCAATGCCAAGCAGCAATCATGATCACCGCATCGCACAACCCGCCGGAATACAACGGCTATAAAGTCTACTGGCAGGACGGAGGGCAGATCGTAGCCCCGCACGATCAAGGCATTATCGAAGAAGTAAGAAAAATCCAAAACCCTTCCCAAGTACTAATCGCCTCTGAAAACTCTCCCCTCATTCAACGAATAGATAGCTCTCTTGATGAAGCTTATTTAACTGAACTCGCCTCTCATCGCCTCTATGAAGCTCTACCTTCTATCAACATTATCTATACTCCGCTTCATGGCACAGGGATCAGAATCTTGCCGAACGCATTGAAAACCTGGGGATTTTCTTGCGCCCTCGTCGATCAGCAAAAAACCCCCGACGGACAATTTCCCCACGCAAAGACCCCCAATCCAGAAGAACCAAAAGCCTTGGAGCTCGGAGCTCAAATGCTCGTAGAGCAGCAAGCAGACCATTTGCTTGGAACAGATACTGAAGCGGATCGAGTTGGAGCTGCCGTGTTACATGAAGGCGCACCAGTCTTTTTAACCGGCAATCAAATTGCTTGCCTTTGCTTAGATCATCTTTGCCGAGCTCTTTTAAAGAAAAATGCTCTGCCAACAGATAGCGCCTGCATTAAAACGATTGTCACAACAGAACTCTTTAAAAAAATCGCCGAAAGCTACAAAGCCTCTTGTTTCGACGTGCTGACGGGCTTCAAATACATCGCAGCTGAAATTGAAAAATGGGAACGCTCAAAAGCCCCGCACCACTATCTTTTTGGGGGAGAAGAATCTTTTGGCTACCTGTTCGGCACATTTGTCCGAGACAAAGACGCCATCTCGTCGAGCTGTTTGATCGCTGAAGCGGCAGCTTTGGCCAAACAAAACAAAATGACCCTCGTTGATAAACTCTATGAGCTTTATGCACGCTACGGAGTGCACCGAGAATCTCTAACAAACATCTCGCTGCCCGACAATCAAGAAGGATTAAATAAAATCCAAAGCCTGATGGACTCGCTCAGGACCAATCCTCCCACGCAAATCAATGGGCAACCCTTAATCCAGATCGATGACTATCTCTCCAGCCAGTCCAAACACCTGCCGACAAACACCATCACCCCGATTTCGCTTCCTTCATCCAACGTCTTAAGGTTTTGGCTCCAAGACAACAGCAAGCTCGTCATCCGCCCATCAGGAACAGAACCGAAAATGAAAATTTACGCCGAAGTATCCGAAAAGAATCCCGATATCAACAAAACCGTACAATCGTGCGATGCAAGATTGTACGATCTCGTCCAACACTTTCAAAACTTACATCTGGCCAATTAGACCCATTACCCCAATCAAAATCAAATACACAGCCACTACGTAATTCAAAATTTTAGGATAGATCAAAATCAAAATCCCAGCGATCACTGAAATCACCGGCGCTAAATTCATGTTCACTAACATACTTTCCCCTTGGTTAGGTTATATCGCCTATTAACAGAGAGGGCATTTCATGTACAGCCCTTGGGACTCCGTCCCAAACCCTGCCAAAGGACTGGCGTCCTCTGTAATCCTATGTTATTTATATAAAAAAAATTGGAGTCCAGAGGACGTTAGTCCTTTGGCGGGGTTTGGGGCGGAGCCCCATAAGGTAAAAAATCATTTTCATTTCAAAAAATTCTATTTTTTGGTTAACTGGTATTTTTTGGGGTATTTTTATGAAAAATAAAATGGTCATTTTTTCTACGGGCTTGGCGATGTTTTCGATGTTTTTCGGCTCGGGAAACTTGGTCTTTCCTTTGTTGGTCGGCCAGATGAGCGAGGGGCACTATTTGCTAGCTGGACTCGGAATCGTTT
>DAINNB010000223.1:0-2246 GCA_036736085.1 Chlamydiales bacterium | reverse complement strand
AAATTTTTTCCTTGGTCGTCTCGTTATCTGTAAAAAGATATTCCCCACCGGCAGGCCCATAAAAATACCTTTTGCCCATATGGTAATCAAAGAGCAGATATTCAGGGGAAGCCAGCCGCTCATCGTCAGCTACGATGCAGCAGACATTTTTTTCTTTGCTATCAGCAAAAAGAACTGGCTGCTCTAAAGGAACTTCTCCCCAAGACCATTGATTGCGGAACCACAAATGGGGCAAAATAAAAAGCTCTGCCGCGTCGGGTCCTCGATTGACCGCTTCGATTTTCATGCAGATATCTTCTGCATCAGCTTTGGCATACTCGACAAAAATGTCAAAATACCGATCTTCGGCAAAAACACCGGTATCCATGAGCTCGTATTCGCGCTCTTTGACGCTCCGCTTTCCGTTTTCCTCCACCAACTTGTCATAAGGAAACGGGTTTTGAGGGTATTTATATAAATACTTCAAGTAGCTATGGGTCGGCGTCGCATCGAGATAATAATAGAGCTCTTTGACGTCCTCTCCATGATTTCCCTCGTAAGAATCTAACCCAAAAAGCCGCTCTTTTAAAATGGGATCTTTCCCATTCCAAAATACCGGGGCCAGGGCCATCACCTGGAACCGATCGCAAAGACCGGCAATTCCGTCTTCACCTCGTCGAAATGCGCGTGATCTAGCCTGATCGTGTGTAAAATACCGCCATGCATCGCCATCTGCGCTATAATCTTCTCGAACTGTTCCCCAGGCTCTTTCAGCTACATATGGCCCCCAAAGGTCCCAAGGAAAAACAGGTCCTTTATATTTTTCTTCCAGCCTTGCCTGTTCCGCCGTCATGATCCCAGCCTTTTTGCTACATAAGCCGCTCCTAATAGAGCCGCTTGATCGTTCACAATCACCCAGATCGGGATCGAAGAGAGCAATTTGTTAAACCGCCCCTTATCAGAAAAAGAGGAGAGAAAAGCTCCGCTCTTCATTTTCTCTATAAGATGAGGGGCAATTCCCCCTCCAATATAGACTCCGCCAAGCGCCAAATATTTAAGCGCTAAATTCCCAGCCTCCGCGCCGTAAAAAGACAGAAACCAATCGAGGGCTTTTTCGCAAGTTTCATCCTTGCCAAGCCTTCCATGCTCAGACACAACAGACCCCAAACTTTTTTGCTTCATCGCCTCTTGCACCAAAGCGCTGCTTTGCCCTCGGCCCGTTTCAATCAAAAACTCATAGATCAACCCAAGCCCTGGCCCCGACACCACTCTTTCATATGAGACATGGGGAAATTTTTTATGAAGAAAACAAAAAAGCTCAAACTCCAGCTCATTTCGTGGAGCAAAGTCGCTATGTCCTCCCTCGGAAGCAAAAGGCAAATGCTCATGGCCATTCCAATAGAGCCCCGCTTGCCCAAGCCCCGTTCCAGCGGCGATCAAGGCCTGGTTGCCTCTCTGCGAGCTATCTCCCGCCTGAAGCAAGAGCAGCTCATCCTTTTTCAGCGCCCGAATTCCATAGGCGTTCGCCTCCAAATCATTCAGCAAATGCACCCGTCCGATAGACAGCTCTTGGCTCAGTTGCTTTGCATCGACCACCCAAGGCAGGTTAGTTGCCTGACACCGCTCATTTCTTACAGGGCCCGCTATCCCAAAACATGCATAAGAAGGTTTATCTTTGCCTAAAAACTGACGCACAATCTCTCCAAGGCCTTGAAACTCCTTGCTAGGAAATTTGCTCTCTCTCATGCATCTCATCTCTTGAGAATGATCAAACAAAGCAAGCCGAGTATTCGTTCCGCCAATGTCGCCAGCTAATATCATGAACTGTCCGCCTTTTTAAGGACTTCGTCCTTAAGAACCTACCAAAGGGCTTACGCCCTTTGGAATCCCTGTTTATGCCGCTAGCCAATTTTTAGCCCTCAGCGGCCTCAAGGTCATTGAATCAGGTTTATCTTTTTTTTCCCATACATTGACGGAAACAAAAGATTTCTTTAGCATGACCTCGCAAAAAAATTAATGAAGAAGAGGTTTATGAAAAGGCTTTGGTTTATATGTTGGTGCGTTATTTGTTCTCTCTACGTTTCCTGCTATGGAGAAAACAGTGCAAAACTTCTTGTTTTCGTGATCGCCAATGATCAAGAACCCGTCTATGTAGAACTTCAAAAAATTTGGAGGGCCTACATGCATTTAGACCGAGAGCACGTCGATGCTTATTTCATTAAGGCTAACCCTCATCTCGATACGGAATATAAGATCGAAGGAGATAC
>DAINNB010000222.1:0-2278 GCA_036736085.1 Chlamydiales bacterium | reverse complement strand
ATCAAGCCGCGATTAGGCAGCTATCGGACTCAGCCTGAATTGCGCAACAAAGCCAAGGCTTTATGATAATTGGGTTCCTGAGTGATCTCTGGAACGAGCTCTGTATAGAGGACGTGGTCTTTTTCGTCTAGGACCATGACGGAGCGGGCAAGTAGACCTGCAAGAGGGCCGTCTTCTATTAAAAGGCCGTACGATTTTCCAAAATCTTTATTGCGCATAAGCGACAGCGTCAACACATTATGGACACCTTCTGCTTCGCAAAACCGTTTTTGGGCAAAAGGTAGATCGCAAGAGACTGTAAGGATCACTACATTGGGATGTTTTTTGGCAAATTCATTGAAGTGTTTTGTCATCAAGCTGCAAACCCCAGTATCGAGGCTCGGTACAGTGGCCAGAATTTTTCGTTTTCCTTGAAATTCATGGAGCGTGCGGTCTTGCAGCTCTTTATCGACCAACTTAAAATCTGGGGCTCTTGTCTGCAGGGCGGGCAAATGGCCATTTGTGTGAATAGGTTGATTTTTGAAAGTAATCTGGGCCATAGAATCTCCTGTTGTAAAACAGCATTAAACGACATAAGGAATTTGTAGGCAATACTGCATGCTAAAATGAACTCAAAAGTTCTAATAAAGCCATCCGTACAGGAACGCCATATCCAGCTTGTTCGAAATAATAGGCAAAAGGAGTTTTGTCGATCTCTTTGTCCAGTTCATCGACCCTTGGCAAAGGATGGAGGACCTTCATGTTTTTTTTGCATCCGGCCAGCATCTCTTTTTTTAAAAAATAGCGATCTTTCAACAGCTCTCCTTGCAGCCTCTCTTTTTGCACTCGGGTCATATACACGATATCGGCGTCTCTTATTACATCTTCAATTCTTTCATGATAAGAATAGGCCACATCTTTTTTCTTCAATAAGTCTTTCAAATCCTCTGGCAGAGCTAGTTCCTTGGAAGAAATAAAATCAATTTTCACTTCATATAGACTCAACGCCTTGACAAGTGAATGCACGGTGCGCCCATATTTTAAATCGCCCGTGATAGCCACTCGCAATCCATCAATCCCTCCTTGAGATTTCCAAATCGTGAATAAATCCACCAACGTCTGGCTCGGATGTTCATTGGCCCCATCTCCTGCATTGATCACAGGCGTTTTGGTAGCTTCCGCCGCCCTCTTTGCCGCCCCTGCTTCAGGATGTCTTAGCACAATCACATCCGCAAAACTTCCCACTACGCGCACGGTATCTTCTAAAGACTCTCCTTTCTGGCTGGAAGTAGATCCCGCCTCTGAAAATCCCATTACAGATCCTCCCAACCTCAGCATTGCTGTTTCAAAAGAAAGTCTCGTCCGCGTAGAGGGTTCAAAAAAACAAGAGGCCAATACGCGCCCTCGAAGAACGTCCCGCTCTTTCCTCTCGCAAAATCCCTTGGCCTTATGTAAAATTTCTTCTATCTCTCTACGATCCAAGTCACCAATTGCCAATAAATTCCGCTTCATGATAGCACCCTTTCCAGTTTTGCGGAGCTCCGCCCCACTTATTCTTTGATGATGATGCCAAAAATGGTGTTATTTTTGTTAGCTGAACGATAGAATAGTTCTTGCGTGTGTCGAAATGTCTCTGGTACATTTACTCTGAATTATAGAAAGAATATTTCATGAAACAAAATTCTCATCCTCCACGTTGGCAGCAACACTTGAACAATTATGAAAATGCCTTTAGGCAGCTTAAGGCGGCTGTTTTACTTGCTGCTGAAAGAAAATTATCCGATTTGGAAAAACAGGGTCTTATCCAAGCTTTCGAAGTCACGCATGAGCTTGCCTGGAATGTGATGAAAGATTATTTCTTGGATCAGGGAAACCCAAATATCACTGGATCGAGAGATGCTGTTCGAGAAGCATTTAACAAGCAGCTCATTATGGATGGAGAATATTGGATGGAAATGATCAAGAGCCGCAATCAAACGTCTCATACGTATAATCGCGAAGTAGCCAATGATATTGTAAGTAAAGTTATTAATGTTTATTGCCATTCATTTGAATTATTTCTCCTAAAAATGCAATCTCTGATTCGCCATGACTAGACATTTTGGATTGCCAGACCAAGCGATTCAACAAATTTCCGATATTTTTCGTCAATATAAGGAAGTCAAACGAGTGATTATCTATGGCTCTCGGGCTATGGGGAAAGACCGCAGCGGTTCAGATATTGATTTATGCATAGAAAGTGATGCATTGTCTTTTTCCCAATTGCTTGCTATTGAAAATCAGATTGATGATCTACTAT
>DAINNB010000221.1:0-2287 GCA_036736085.1 Chlamydiales bacterium | reverse complement strand
CAACGTTTGGTGTTAAGCTGCAAAGTTCATTGGAAAGCTCTTCAGGCAGCATGGGAACGCATTTACCGGGAAAATAAGTCGAGTTGCATCGGGGAAAGGCCTCCTCGTCGAGTTGCATCCCTGGCTTTACGTAATGGGCGACGTCTGCAATATGGACCCCTAGATGAAAATGTCCTTTTGCGTCTGTAGTTAAAGAAATAGCGTCATCGAAGTCGCGGGCTGTATCGGGATCGATAGTGACGATTTCCCATGAGGTAAAATCTTTTCTCTGTTTGATCTCTTTGGTCCCGATCCGTTTGCCATACTGCTTTGCTTCTTGAACAGCTTCCAAAGTAAATTCATGAGGGAGTTCAAATTCTTCGATTGCAGCAGGAATATCAATAGATGGGTCTGAAATGTGGCCGATGCGTCGGATGGCGGAGGCTTCCACTCCGTCACGCTCGCTTTGCCATGCAGTTACGAGACAAATGATCCGGTCCCCTTCTTCTAAGGGTAGATCTTTCAGAGATTTTACCAGGATCGGTTTATCGGGCCCCATCAGGGGAGAGTAGGCGAGATAGCCGTTTTTTGATTTGCTAGTGACTGTGCAGGCGATATGAGATCTGCTTCTTTTTAAGATCGCTACAATGATCCCTTCGGGGCCTTTCGGGGAGACTTCTGGCAAGATTTCGATTTCGACAGTGTCTCCGTCGACAGCTCCTTGCATGGCATGTTTAGGGATAAACACATCAGGTCCTAACCCCGTTTTAACGAATCCAAAACCTTTGATGTGGACGCTGATCGTTCCTGTTGCCAGCTGCTGGTCGTTTTTGGGAAGTTGGTAGAGATTTTTTTTACAAACTAATGTCTTTTCAGCGACGAGCTTATCTAAAATCGTTTCTAATATTTCGATATGAGCTGGAATAATGTTGAGCTGCTCTGCTAAGTCGGAAGCATTGAGCGGGGTGTATCTTTTCCCTGCAATGTATTGCAGGACGGTTTTTTCGAGGTTAGAAGCTAGTTTGTTTGGGGAATTCTTACCAAAAGAACTTTTTTTTTTACGGGGCATATACTTTTCATGATAGGGTTCGCTCTTAAATAACTCAAGAGGAATATCAAAAGAGAAGAGTTTTGAAATATAGCGCTTCCGGTTGAAGAACCCATAAAATCAAGAGAAGCTCTTTATTGAGATAGGTTCAGGTGCCTTTCAACCGGAAGCACTATATCCAAGACAAAGCCGCCTTTCTAAAAAAATGCGTATAGGAAAGGCCGCTAGAGAGAATCTTTAGAATGATCAGCCAGCAAATTTAAGACTAAAGGGATTTATGCTCCCCATCACGCTTCTAAATATATCATTGAGCAGCCGTGGCGTTCCCAGGCTTGTTTGGGCCAATTCATTGATCTCTTTGAAATAACCCAAAGTGACTAAAGAAAGCGGAGTGAGGATAACACTTACAACTAATTGGAAGACTCTCGCAGCAACTGCTATTAGAGCTATTCCTGCGAAGCACAATCTAGAAACAATATGTCTTTCGAGGAAACTTTCTGAGAGAGTCTTTTTACATGTTAGGGTGATCATCGAATCCACTTCCGTACTTACATCATCGGTCCTAAAGCAACTTAAATCAGCAGCAGGATTCAACGTTTTTAATACCTCGTAATGAAGGCGCTGGAGAACTCCTCCTCCTTGATGAAGGCCCTCTTGTGCATTCCTTATAGATTTTGAGTGAAGACCGAGACTTACGACAGAGGTGAGAGCAAATACGCTCCCCGCGAATAATGCGGCCAAATTTTCAGTCGTTTTGTCAATGGAGGAAAGAAAATGATCGGCCCGCGTTCCGATTTGGCCTACGAAGAAGTGTTCTATATTTTCTTTAGCTTCGGAAGAAAAACAGCAAGTCATATAAGGTCTCCTTTTTTTGTTGAACCAGCTAGGTTTTTTTTGAGGCTCGGATTGTAAGGATTTAGTGAATTTTAAGTCCACTTTTTTTTTGACTTGCTTTTGACGGCTTTTATACCGATTCTTGAGTGACGATGCATAAAGATAGAGAAAATTGCCGCTCCTCTGTATACTGGACGGTTTTTTCAAGGATATTGTCATGAATTTAATAAGAGGGATTTCTGAATCCTGTGCCGCTCAGGAGCCGTTTCGTTTTTTTATGCCGAAAGAGGGACATTGTTTTGCTATTTCTATTTCTTCCCCGTTGCGCAGCTGTGAACATAAAAAGAGGAAAAACCCTCTTTCGGGTAGGGTTCATTTGTTAGGGATTCCTCCTGTTCATTCTGCTAAGATGCAAGCGGATCTTGA
>DAINNB010000220.1:0-2295 GCA_036736085.1 Chlamydiales bacterium | reverse complement strand
GGTCTGGGCCATCTTGCCCAGCGCTCTTCTTTTAACCTATATTTTCACAAGACTGACGAACCGCTTCCATCGAGAAAAAGTTTTTTATGTGATGATGTGCATCTTTTTAGCTTTTTTCTTTGTGTTTGCCTTTGTTTTATACCCCCTAAGAGACATCCTTCACCCCAATCAGCTCGCCGATCAGCTGCAATCGATTTTGCCGCAAGGGTTTAAGGGATTTATCGCCATCTTCCGCAATTGGACGTTCACCCTATTTTACGTGATGTCTGAACTTTGGAGCACAGCTATCATGTCCGTCCTCTTCTGGGGATTCGCGAACGAGGTCACCTCTGTCAGCGAAGCGAAGCGCTACTACGGCCTTTTGATGATCGGGGCCAACAGCGCATCGATCTTCGCCGGACAAATGTCTTATTATTTATCAACTTTACCCTTTATACCTAGCATCCCTTACGGCTCATCTAAATGGGAGCAGTCTATTTGCTTCATGACCTGTCTCGTCCTGGCCATCGGCGTTGTCACCATCGCTATTTTCCGCTCTCTCAATAACTATCTGGCAATCTCAGGTGAAAAAACGAACAAAGAAGCTAAGAAGGCCGAAAAGATCAAGCTCTCGCTCAGAAAAAATTTCGCTTATCTTGCAAAGTCAAAATATTTAATTTGCATAGCGCTGATTGTGCTCACTTACAATGTAGCCATCAACCTGATCGAAGTGGTCTGGAAAAATCAAATCAACGCCCTCTATCCCGATTCAAGCGATTTTCAAGCCTACATGGGGCAAGTCACAACCCAGATCGGCATTGTGGCGACCTTGGCTTCCATCTTCGTCGTGGGCAATGTCATGCGCTGCTTTTCTTGGACCACTAATGCAATGATCCCAGTCGTTACCATGTTCGTAACGGGGGCCGGCTTTTTTATCTTTGTCATGTTTCAAAACTCTCCTGTCATGTCCCCTCTGGCCGCTTTAGTAGGGCTTACGCCAGCAGCCTTTGGACTGATGCTAGGCTCTATGCAAAATGTGTTTGCAAGATCCTGCAAATATACATTTTTTGACGCCACTAAAGAAATTGCATTCATCCCTCTGAGCGACGAATCTAAGCTTAAAGGGAAAGCGGCCATTGACGGGATCGGCTCCCGTCTTGGCAAATCGGGAGGGTCCGTGATTCATCAAAGCTTATTGCTATTTTGCTCGACAGTAGCTGCCAGCACCCCTTATGTAGCCGCCATCTTCATCGCCATTTCGCTCATTTGGATGCTAGCCGTCATCTCGCTTGGAAAGAAATTCGATCAGCTCACGGCTAAAAATGAAACGCTCGACGTGACAGAACCTGAGCCTGTCTTGGAGACGCCTGTATTCACAAAAAATTAAATATCCCTTATTAGAAGAAAATATGGACGCCCTGATTCAATTCCTCTTCGAGCACGCCCCTTACGCACATTGGATTGTGTTTTCGGCCCTCATGCTGGCTGGCCTCAACGTTCCCATTAGCGAAGATCTCATGATCATTTTCAGCGCCATCATTGCTGCGACGATCATCCCCGAAAATACAGCCAAACTTTTCATCAGCGTCGTTTTGGGATGCTACATCTCTGATTGGGTCTGCTATTGGATTGGAAGAAAGTGGGGACCGAAATTATGGAATATCCGCTGGTTCGCCAAAACTTTCGATCAAAAAAAGCTCGCTCACATCCAAAATTACTATGAAAAATATGGATTTAAGACCCTGCTATTCGGCCGTTTCATCCCCTTCGGCGTACGCAACGGCCTATTTCTTGCCGCCGGTCTTGGGAAAATGCATTTCGGAAAATTTTTACTTAGCGACGGCATTGCTTGTCTTTGTTCAAATACGACCCTTTTTCTTCTCGCTTACTATGGCAGCCGCAACTATGAAGCTCTCTTGCACGGCCTAAAAACATTTAACCTTTTCCTCTTCGGAGCCTTTGTGGTGTCGCTAATTGGGCTAATCTGGTATAAGAAAAAGAAAAAATCACAGGCGCAAAACGAAAAGTGAGCTGAAAAGAGGCCCTTTTTCGCCCACAGACAACTCTTTTTACTGTTGAACATGATCACAATATCTAACAGCCTATCCTTTCTCCGAGCGCCTCTGGCTTTTCTTTTTTTGCAAACCGATCCCGTTCTTCGCTTCATTGCTGTATTTTTAGCCATGCTTACCGACTGCGTGGACGGCTATTTGGCCAGGCGTACGCAATCGGCCAGCCATTTCGGGGCGATTTTAGATCCTGCCATGGATAAATTTTTTGTCTACTTCGCCCTTTCCGCTCTCTTTATGGAAGGAC
>DAINNB010000219.1:0-2334 GCA_036736085.1 Chlamydiales bacterium | reverse complement strand
CAAGATCCCTCTTTCACGTTGAAGCTAAAATGGCCTGCTGTAAATCCTCTCATTTTGCTTTCAGGCAGTTCTGTGAAAAGATCTCGGACCTGATCAAAAAGCTTGATGTATGTTGCAGCGTTCGATCGGGCGGTCCTTCCGATAGGAGATTGGTCGACGGCGATCACTTTATCGATGTGCTCGATCCCTTCGATCGCAGTATGCGCGCCGACGGGTTGCTGCGCATGGTGGAGGTGGTTAGCGAGCGCCGGATATAAAATATCTCGGATGAGGGAAGATTTTCCCGACCCTGACACTCCCGTTACGCACACAAAAAGACCGAGCGGGATCGAGACATCGATCTTTTTTAAATTATGATGCGACGCTCCGCGGATGCTGAGCTTTGCGTCTGTTTGTTTTCGCCGGGTTTTCGGTGTTTCGATCTTGAGCCTGCCGGAGAGGTAGCCTCCTGTGATCGATTCGGGGTGAGCTAATAGTTCAGCGAACGAGCCATTGACTAAAATATTTCCTCCGTGCTGACCGGCCCCTGGACCTACGTCGACAATCCGATCTGCTGCCCGCATGGTGTCGGCGTCATGCTCGACGACTAAGACGGTGTTGCCTAAATTGCGCAAATGGACAAGCGCGTCGATTAAACGGTGGTGGTCTGTTGGATGGAGCCCAATCGAGGGTTCATCGAGGACATAAATGGCCCCTACGAGCCCCGCTCCAATTTGCGAAGCGAGCCTTACCCTCTGTGATTCGCCTCCGCTCAATGTCGGCGCTGTTCGGTCGAGCGACAGATAATGGACGCCGACATGAATGAGAAATTCAAGCCGCGAGCAAATTTCTTTGATCAGCTCTTCTGCAACGATTTTCTCTAAAGGAGTTAAAATGATCTTTTGGAAAAATGAGAGCGTATCCGAGAGAGGCATCGCAGTGATCTCGGCAATCGTTTTTCCTCCCAGCTTGGCAGCTGCTGGATAAGTTTTGATCCTCGCGCCTTTGCAATCGGGACAAACAATTTGGGTCATAAGCGCGCCCATTTTTTTACGGTATACGTCGCTCTTTGCTGCAATCAGGCGCTCTCTTGCTTCATGTAAAACGCCTTTCCAGCGAACGTATTCAAACCAGCGGTTTTTTTTCTCTGGATGGGTAAAAATCATCCGGGTCCACTTTTTTCCGTCTCCATGCAAAAAGACCTCTTTCGCTTTTTCGGAAAGGTCTTTCCAAGGCGTTTTAAGGCTGAACTTATACTCTTTGGCCAAGTGGCGGTAAATATTGCCAAAACGAACGGTTTCGCATGAACTTGCAATTGTACAACAATCTTCGCTGATGCTGAGCTCTGGATTGATCACTCGGTTGAGATCGAAATCGGAATAGACGCCAAGTCCTTGGCAAGTGGGGCACATGCCTCCCGGATGGTTGAAAGAAAAATCATGAGGCTCTAGAGGACCGTAAGACAACCCAGATTTTTTTGAATAAGCATGCTGAGAAAAAGAGATTTCTTCTCCAGTATCAAAGACAAATACGCTGAAAAAACCTTTTCCGAGCTCTAAAGCTGAATTCGCCGCTTCCGTTAATCTAGAGACATTGGCAGGCTCTACCGTCAGTCTATCGATCACTAAATCCACATCATGGGCTTTGCTTCCATCGAGCCTGTCTACTTCTCCTAGCTCCATCCAATGACCGTCGACCCTGAGCCGCATGTAACCTTTGCTGAGCAGTTCGACGAAATCCTCTTTAAACTCTGCTTTTTTCCCTTTTGCATAAGGACTGAGTACAGCAATCTTCGTTTTTTCAGGAAGCCTTTGCAATGAGGCGATGATTTTTTCTCTGCTTTGGGCGGCTACTGCCTCTCCGCTCACAGGACAATGGGGGACTGCAATGCGAGCAAAAAGCACGCGTAGAAAATCATAGACCCCCGTCATCGTCCCTACGCTCGATCGAGGAGTTTTTCCCGCAAGCTTTTGTTCAATGGCAATCGTTGGAGCTATTCCTTCAATCGCATCAGCTTCAGGCTTGGCAAATTCACCTAAAAATCTCCTCGCTTGATGCGATAGCGATTCAATATAGCGTCTTTGTCCTTCGACATAGATCGTATCAAACGCCAGCGATGATTTCCCCGAGCCCGACACGCCGCTAAATACGACCAGCTCTCCAGGCTCTAGACATAAGTCTACGCCTTTCAAATTGTGGACGCGTACGTTTTTTAACAAGATGGGCTGCTGATCTCTTTTCATGAAAATCGGATGTTGATCTGTTCATGATATCAGGTTGTCGAAAAAAGTGAAAAGCCCGGAATCTAAAAAAATGTTTACGTCCAAGCGAACTTTAGCGACCTTAGGTTTCTTT
>DAINNB010000218.1:0-2340 GCA_036736085.1 Chlamydiales bacterium | reverse complement strand
GAAAATCCGATGAGGAGAAGGGCGTCCAGGTCTTGATAGATCTCTTCGGGAGATGAGATACCGTAAAGAAAAAAGTCGCCGTCCCGTTTGTAGCAGGGATTTTTTAAGTACGATCTGATGAGACGAAAGGCGTAGCTTAGAGGGGATTTGAGGACGTGGCGCCAAAACACCTTTTTTTTATCATGCTTGAGAAGGTAGAATAGCCCCTTTCGTTTGATCCCTTTTTCGGCAATGCCGGGCATGTGGGGGAGTTTATTTAGTCTTTTGAGAGGGTGGGATTGTTTGAGCTCTTCAGCTTGTCGGTCCCAGGCAGCTTCGGCGGCTTTCCAATCAGAAAATTCGTCCCAAAACATATTTTGAGTTCACTTTGGTGTAAGGTTTTTGTTTGATGCTGCAGTTAGTTTACAAGATACAGAAAAAAGAACCCAATATTCTCGTTGTTCAGTTGGAAGAAAAGGGGACGAAACGAAATTTGTACCTCGATCAGCTCAAAACTGTGACTCAAGCGGCAGATCGAGACGCCCTCGCTTTTTTAATTCCGATCCACTTGCGCTCGGCCAATGTATCAAGACAGCTTGACACGGCTTCTTTTCGACAGATTGAAGTAAGCGCTTTGCAATCAAACAAAGCCATGCAGCTCATGGTCAAAACGGGGAGGCTTTTATTTAACAATACAGACATTTCTTTACATCCGATCCCCTGTAAATTGACGTTGACAGGAGAAAAACATTCAGAGAGGTCTTGCACACTTACAGCTTGGCTTGAAGAGACGTCGTTTAGCAGCATAGAGCTTATTTTCCCCGGAGAGCCATATTGGTTTTTACATAAAGGTGTATTTAGATCTTTTTCTACAGAGGTCTCTTGGCAGTGGGTTGAAAAATTTGTGAAAGGCCCTGTTTTGCTAGAAGGGGCGAATTTGAAAAAATTTCTTGAGGAAGAGCCTGCTATTGTATGGAACGTCCAGTTGAAAGAGGAAAAACCTTTAGAGGTGTTTCCTCAATTGGTCCTCCAGGATGCGACCGGATGTTTTGCTCATTTGTGGATGAACTATCCTTCTTTAGGAAAAGTCGCTTTTGAAGATTTATGTCCGACGATACAAGGGAAAAGTCGTCTTAAAGAAATAGAGCAGCAATGGGAAAAAGATCTTTTAGAGACAGGTTTTATTCGAAAAATCGTCGGTGCGACTCGTTATTTTTGTCCTAGCGACCAAGTTTCTTCTGCTCTTCGGTTTCTTTTAGAGCTTGGGTGGAAAATTGTCGATTGCAAGGGCCGCTCAGTGCTTCGCCAAACGAACTTTCATTTGTCGATGCAGGAAAAACATGAGCATATTGCAGTAGTTGGCGTTTTGCAATTTCAAGATCAGGCGGCGCCTTTATTTAAGCCGGCTGGCCGCCTTTGGATGGAATTGGACGCCGACTCAGTTGGACTTATTGATCATGAGGCGCGTGAGCCTTTGGCCCCCCTCTTGCAAGACGGCCGTTTAGAAGGCGATGAGCTTTATCTCCCCCGGCAAAAACTCTCTCTTCTTTCTTCTTGGATCGATTCTCCTCAAGTCGATTGGTCTGAAAAACTTAAAGACACGGTATCGCAAATGACCCATGGGATGGAGCAAGCCGCTGCAGGACCGCGCTTTCAAGGAACGCTTCTCCCTTACCAGCAAAATGGGCTCAATTGGCTCGCTCATCTTTATCGCTGCGGCTTTTCAGGACTCCTTGCCGACGAGATGGGACTAGGCAAAACTGTCCAGGTGCTGGCATTTTTTTCTCGCCTGCGGACAAATTTGCCGATCTTGATCGTAGCTCCCACCTCTTTGCTGTTTAATTGGAGCCGCGAGTGCGCGAAATTTTTGCCCGATTTGCCTACTTATATCCATTCTGGCAAGGACAGACTGCAAGATCCTCTTGAAATGCAAAAGCTTCCAGTTGTGATCACCTCGTACGCTCTTTTAAGACTTGATGAGACTTTGCTTTCCCAAGTTCATTTTGAAGTTATCTTGCTCGATGAGTCTCAAGCGATTAAAAATAAAGGGACACAAACGGCCCAAAGCGCTTCTCGATTAAAAGGAAATTTCCGCCTTTGTCTTAGCGGAACGCCGATTGAAAACAGAAAAGAAGAATTTGTCTCGCAGTTTCATTTTCTTTTACCCGATCTTCTGTCTGAGAAGGATTCGGTTGAACATCTAAAAAGAAAATCTCGTCCCTTCTTTCTGCGCCGCTCCAAAGGCGAGGTGGATATGGAGCTGCCAGAAAAAAGAGAACAGGTTCTTTGGGTGGAAATGACAGAACCTCAAGAGGAAATGTACACTTCTTCTCAAGCGCAATTGAAAAAAGGACTCCTTCG
>DAINNB010000217.1:0-2422 GCA_036736085.1 Chlamydiales bacterium | reverse complement strand
CCCCTTTTAAAGACTATATCACAGCTTTTTTCGTTTGGACCCTCCATGCAAGTACCGGTTATGATCAAAACGGTATGCTGAAACCAGCTCACCTGGAATGGAACCGAGGAGCTGAGTCTGCTCTCGGCGTATGTAAAATCTCTAAAAATGAAGACCGGCAAGTAACAGGCTATGAACTGCGCTCAGTTGGCGAATGGCTGCAAAAACATTTTCAAACAAAACGGACTGAACTTGAAAATCGCCAAGCTCAAAATAATAACTTTGAAGGTTTAGATTTTTTCCAATAGCCGGTTGCGGGATCGAACTAAAGGAACCTTTTCAAAAAGAAAAAGCGACTTTCCTTTCCCCCAAAAAAGCTGCGAACAGTCTCTAAGAATTTTTAAGGTCATTGTATAAAAGAAATGGATCATCGTCATCGCAAAATGAAATGGCTGCAAAAATCAGCATAGGCAAACCAGCGAGTAAAATATTCACACATCCTATTTGTAGCCCAAACTTCGCCTGCTTTATTAATTCTTTATTATTAAGCGCATAGCCCGCAACCATTTCGCCTAAACTGAAAATAACCCGAAGAGCAGATCCAATCACTCCTACTCCAGGAATCACCTCAATATAAGTAAACCCATTTTGTATTTTAGTCGAAAATCCGCAATTATCAACGCTCATAAAAATATATCATTTCAAACAATTTATTAATGTATTATAATAAAAAGTTTAAATAATTTCAATAAAAACTCAAGACTCGTCAACTTTTTTTTAACACGTTTTATTTCCATCTATCCGCAAGCTATTGATTTTTAATGGTTAGCTGGTAAGGAACCATACGTATTTCAATAGCCATCGTCAATTAAAACAATGAATTATTCTAACTAAAAACTATGCACCAGCTCTCGTAAAAACACCTCCAAATTAAGAACCTATGAAATTCGGTTTAAAATACCTTCGAGTTTCATCTTAATCTCAGTATAATTTGAAGACGTTCTCAGTCAGGAACACATAAATAAAGGAAATATTATATCTAGACCTATATAAAGTGCTTTTATAAACAGAAAAAACTTATTTTTTCTTAGAAAACATCTCTCTAACTACACAATTAGGGAGTCAAGAATCAGCGGTTGAACGCCTTTTTAAACCACCGATTCTCGACTATAAATCTATAGCAGTTCCCGTTAAGAAGCCCCAAGATTTCTCTTTTAACGGTTCACAAGACATATTTGAAAAATAAGCTAGCACATACATTTTTCTATACCCTCCCCTTTTTCCTCTTTTCCCTATCTTTTATAATAGGAAACTTGATATAACCATTTGACCTAACAAATGGAAATATACACCACATATGGCGTTTACAGAATTATCTTTACACCCCCTCATCTTGAAAGCAATCGAAGAGATGGGACACACCACCCCTACTCCGATTCAGAAGGAAGCGATCCCCAGCATTTTAAAAGGCTGCGATCTAAGAGCTTCCGCTCAGACGGGCACAGGAAAGACAGCGGCCTTCGTTCTCCCGGCCCTGCACAAACTCATGACCCCTGCAGCTAAAAAGACCCGAGGTCCTCGTGTACTGATCTTGACGCCGACGCGCGAATTGGCCATGCAGATCGCCGTAGAAGCCTCTAAATATAGCAAACATCTTTCTAAAACAAAAACCGTTTGTATCTATGGAGGCATTCCCTATGCTATTCAGAATAGAGAACTTTCTCGCCCCTATGAAATCCTCGTCGCAACGCCAGGAAGACTGATTGACCAGTTAGAAAGAGGCCGTATAGATCTCTCCGGAGTAGAGCTCTTCATTCTCGACGAAGCAGATCGGATGCTCGACATGGGCTTCATTGAGCCGGTCCAAGAAATTGCCGCTGCTCTCCCAGCTTCCAGACAAACGCTCCTCTTTTCTGCTACCCTCAAAGGAAGCGTCATCAACCTGTCGAATAACTTATTGAAAAACCCTCTCGAAATTTCCATAGCCCACGCTCACGAAAAGCACGAACAAATTGATCAAAGGATCCACAAAGTCGATAACATCACTCACAAATACCAACTACTCGACCACTTTTTGTCCGACGAGACCATCTATCAAACGATCATTTTCACAGCGACAAAACATCAGGCCGACCAGCTAACTGACAAGCTCCTCGACCAAGGACACAAAGCAGCAGCCCTCCACGGCGATATGAACCAACGCCAAAGAACAAGGACCCTCACACGCCTTCGCCGCTCAGAGATCCGCATCCTCGTCGCAACCGACGTGGCCGCCCGCGGCATCGACGTACAAACTATCACCCACGTGATCAACTTCGATCTCCCCATGAGCCCAGAAGACTACGTCCACCGCATCGGCCGCACAGGAAGAGCCGGCGCTACCGGAACTGCCCTCTCTTTCGCAGCCCCAAAAGATCGCCACCTCGTTAAACGGATCGAACAA
>DAINNB010000216.1:0-2451 GCA_036736085.1 Chlamydiales bacterium | reverse complement strand
ATGAGCTTGAGTTCCGAGCTCCCTCCACATTGTCTTAATGACCTGAGCATAAAGATTTTGCGCGCTACCTCGCCATCCAACGTGCACTAAGGCGACGGCTTCATGGACAGGATCATATAAAATCGTCCCTTGGCAATCGGCAAACGTAACTCCCAAAGCAATATCTCTTTCTGTGGTAAAAAGGGCGTCGCAAGGAGGCACCTTCGTCAAATTTTTCGCCGTAACCCTATGCACAATCGTACCGTGATGCTGTTTAGCAAACACTAGATGACTCACGCCAAGTCTCTTGCGGACCAGCTCACGATTGGCCTCGATATGCTCTGGGTTATCGCCCGTTCCATCGCTCAAGTTCAATCCCGCCCAAGCTCCCTGGCTCACCCCTCCATGACGAGAAAAAACTCCATGCACTACGTGCGGATATTTTTCCAATAGTTCATATTCGAGCCACTCTAATTTAGGTTTTACTATCTCCATTCTCACCTCTTTAAATCTGTCCACAAACTTTATTTCGATCGATTTTTTGCGCTTTAAACGGGTCTAATAGCCGATTCTCTTGAGTTATGAGCAGTACAAAATCGATGAAAGCCAAATTCGTAGACAAACTCTTTCCTTTTCTTTCCTATCAAAAAACGATTTGAGTTAACAGCAAAATAGTAATCAGGTACCTTTTATTTTATATTGCTAGCGATATTAGCATGCCTACAGAGCAAACACCCACTCGTCTTTCTCTCGGAATCGGCATCACTTTGCTTGCGAATATTTTTTTTGCGACGGCCAGCGCGCTTGTATGGAGTTTTAAAGGGCGCTTTCCCACCATTCAAATCGTCTTTATTCAAAATTTCGTTAGTTTACTTTGCGTCCTGCCCCTTGCTTTAAG
Source organism: Chlamydiales bacterium (assembly GCA_036736085.1). GTDB lineage: Bacteria > Chlamydiota > Chlamydiia > Chlamydiales > SM23-39 > SZAS-17. Next base: position 1,574 of record DAINNB010000216.1, on the reverse strand, counting down.
AAAAGGCCCTGCCCGGCTGAAGACCGAGATCTTTCCTATGCAGCTTCTGCGCGACGGCATGGGGGTTTCTAGCTATTTTCTCTACTTTCTCTCGATCCGTTTTCTCAACTTGGTCGATGCTTCCACCTTGTATTACATGGCCCCCTAAATCATCCCAAAAGTGTGGTGGATCTGGATGAAAGAGACGATTCCCAAAAACGTCTGGTGGTCCATTGTCATTGGATTTATCGGGGTTTTATTTATTTTGCGCCCCAGTCAAGAAATTTTTCAGCTCGGATTTGTCTTCGGCCTATTCGCCGGAGTCTCCTCTGCGATTGCCTTATGCACGGTCAGGGTATTGAATCTAAAGAAAGAGCCGATGAGCCGAACGCTTTTTTATTACTTTACTGTAGGCTCGACGATCACTCTCCCCTTTGCCTGGGCCAGCTGGGTTCGGCCTTTGGGGTGGGAATGGTTTTTTTGCATCTCCATCGGAGTGGCAACCGCGATAGGACAAATGCTGCTCACCATCGCATACCGCTATGGGACAGCTTCCTATCTCTCTCCTTTAAGCTATTCTTGTCTGATCTATGCCAATTTGGTCAGCTGGCTGATCTACAACCAGCCGCCATCGCTTCGATCCTTTATCGGAGCTACCCTCATTGTCATTGGGGGAACATTGACCTATGTGCTGAAGAAAAAACCCGCTACTTTGTCGCAGACTTTTGAATCTCCCCAGCCAAAGGAAAAGCCCCCCCTATAACTTTAAGATCCCTCAACGACCTTTCTCGCTGCGCTTTTGCATTTAGACTGGTTGGGGTTCTCCGAACACTCCTCGCAGCGGCTAGGTTTTTTGCACTTTTTCACTTTAGGAGGGCAGTTTTCACATTTAGGCGGTGGAGGGCACTTTTTTTTCTTAGGCGGGCAGCACTTCGGAGGAGGAGGGCATTTTTCCTCTTTAGGAGGAGGGCTGCATTTAGCCGGAGGAGGACAGCATTTTTTCTCTTGGGGAGGGGCCACGTACTGAGGATGAGGAGGGCAGCACTTCTCCTCCTTAGGCTCCTTCACACAATCATTCTGAGGCAACGCGGCGCTTTCTTTGGGCACCTTCGACATCGTAATTTCATGGCTTGCAGGCTCACTGGCCGCAAATAGGCTGGAAGCCGCCATCACGCTTAAAACAATCCACTTCATCTTTTTCTCCATCGTTTCTCTACCAGGAGATACGTAATGAGTATCCAACCCGGTTTTATCCGGAGTTAAGCCAACTTATTTATTTTTGTCTAGGTATATAGCGGTTCCGGTTGAAAGGCACCCAAGATTTTTGTTTTGATGGTTCAATTTTTCAACTATTTTGGCAGGGTTACTATTCGAAGATTATAGAACCCTGCCAAAATAGTTGGAAAAGTGAACCGTTAAAACGGAAAGATTGGGTGCCTTTCAGCCGGAATCACTATATACCTCTCGTGACTCAAGAATCAGCTTTTGATCCCGTATAAAAGCCAATTCTTGAGTTAGGAGAGGTATAAACATTTTCCCACCAAGATAGACTTACAAACCAGTAGTATTTTAAAGACATATTGCAATAAACTGAT
>DAINNB010000215.1:0-2461 GCA_036736085.1 Chlamydiales bacterium | reverse complement strand
AAAAATAGCGTCCGGCCAGAGAAGCTTCTACGCGATGATAGATTTCAAGCCGAGCGCTGCCTATGACAAGAATTTTCTGCCCCTCGGGTTTTGTATCGTAATCCATTTTTAGATAATTTTTCCATTTGGGCATTTTGTGAATTTCATCTAGAATGATCAACTCAACGTTCGGCAGCCAGCCTTCTTGCTGTATGATTTTTCGATCTTCCAATCGATCGTAAGTCAAATAGACCGAAGAACTAAATTCTTTAGCTATTTCCTTGCTTAAAGTCGTTTTTCCAGCTTGCCTAGGTCCTGCCAGAAAAACCATTTTCTTTGAAAGATCGCGAATAATCGCTTGTTTTTGAGCTCGTTCCATACCGACTATTTTGCAGTAAATTGCGAAAAAGTCGAGACTTTTTCGCAATTTACTGCAAAATAGTCAAAATCAAACCGTTACATAAGGCCTATTTCGCCAGGAGCCCCGTCTATAAGATAAGCTCTTAGGATTTTTCTGGTGTATCCCAAAGGCTTGAAATAGGAAGCGCCCAAAGATCTGGACCAAAAGGGAGGATCTGATGGCCTGCATAAAGTACTATGCCTCTCAAAAAAGAATCTCCTACTGTTTCTTTCATAACTCGAAAATGCTTAAAATCTTCAATCCCTACAGTTTCACTTGTTTTCACTTCAATTCCAATAATTTTCCCCGATTCATGTTCTAAAAGAATATCCACCTCTTGATGAGAATCTGTATGAAACTGAAATAAATTAATCTTGCGAGGATGCCATGTACTTTGTTTTAACAGTTCTAATAAAACAAAATTTTCAGCGGCCCTCCCAAGGATTTTAGGAGATTCCAGCAGCCGTTCTTCATTAAGATTTAATAATTGAAGTAAAATCACCGTATCCACAAAAAATACTTTTGGGGATTTAACCATTCGTTTTTTTAAATTTTTACTCCATGAAGGAAGCGTATGAATAATAAAAAGACTATGGAGCAATTGAAAATAGCGGCGCAAAGTGGTCATTGGGATACCTGAATCTTTTGCTAAATTGCCATAATCCAAAAGAGACCCAACTTGAGAGCTGAGAGCTAACAGCAAATTAGGAAGTTGGCTTATCCCTTCAATTTGGGCTAAATCTTGAATATCTTTTTGCAAAATCAAAGACAAATAAGAATCCGCCCATTCAGATCTCTCCGCATAATTTTCTAACCCTTGCAATTCAGGATTTCCCCCTCGACTGATTTTTTCGATAAGATGCGTTTTAGTAAAATGAGATGCTTTAAAAGAAGGCTCTAAAGAAAAAGCCTGCTCCAAAAATCCCTCCTTGCGCCCCAAAATTTCCCCTTGAGAAAGAGGATAAAGTTCATAAAGCAACATTCTTCCTGCTAAAGAATCTGCTAAATGAGGAACGACAAGAGGATTGGCGGATCCAGTCAACATATAGCGGCCAGCAATTCGGTTCTGATCAATATCCTCCTTCATCGGCAAAAATAGTTCAGGGACTCTTTGCACTTCATCGAGAATGACAGGCTTTTGTAAAGTGCGAATAAACCCCACAGGGTCATTTTTGGCAGAAACAAGGGTAGGAAGATTATCAAACGTCCGATAAGGGATATGCTGCTCTTTTGCCGCAGCTTTCATCACAAATGACTTCCCTGACTGCCTTGCGCCTACAAGCAAAATAACAGGGCTCCGCTTTTGTCCCTGGGAAACTTTATCCAGCAAAAATCGTTGATATTCCATAAACACCCCTCCCTATCTCATTAACCCTAAAAGAACTAAGTAAAAAACAACAGTGACGGCAAAATCCCCACCATTCAACGGTCGTAATTTTACCATCTGACGGTTTTTCAAGCAACGCTAGACCCAAATCACCTAAAACTTGACTTGAAAACGACAATGCGTCGTTTTCAAGTCAAAATATTTGACCGATATTTTTGACTTAAAATCGACATATTGTCTTTTTTAAGTCATAATTTTAAGTGATCTTTCGTCCAATAGTCGATTTTTGAATCTCAAAGCAAACAGGAGTCCAGAGGACGAAGTCCTTTGGCGGGGCATGGGGCAGCGCCCCCAAAAAAACCCGGAATTTTGAGACTTGATCCATAATAAAATTTCTTATAAGATCTTGTGCTTAAGAGTTTGTCATTAAAACAAAAGAGGAATCGATGAATACAAAAGCAAAAGAATTAGTTTTCGAAGAAGATGCGCGCGCGTTTTTACGTGATGGGATCGAACATTAGCTGAAGTAGTTGCGATGACATTGGGAACTCGCGGGAGGAACGTAGGGATCGACGCTTCTTGGGGATCCCCGATGATTTCGAGCGACGGCTATACGATTTGCAAAGACCTCGAGCTCAAAAATCCTTTTTTGAACATGGGCGTTTCAATGGGATAAGAGGGCGCTGCCAAAATTAAAGAAAAATCGGGCGACTGAACAACGACAGGAATTGTCTTGCTTCGCTCTCTTGTGCAAG
>DAINNB010000214.1:0-2462 GCA_036736085.1 Chlamydiales bacterium | reverse complement strand
ACTAGGATTCTAAAGGACGAAGTCCTTTAGCAGGGTATGGGACGGAGTCCCATCTGTCTTATATTTCTTTTTTTCGTATACTCTTCAGTGATGAATAAGATTTGTTGTGTTCTTTTTTTCTTTGCGGGCACTCTTTGGGGGCAGAGCGCTGACGTGACTTGCAGGGATGAGCAGGAAGTGACGGTGGACTTGCGCAATCCTGTGTACCGCGATGGGGTATTGTCGACGGAAGAAGGCGGGGTGGTAAAGGGATCTGAGCTGAGGATTCAGGCGAGAAAGATTTCGTATGTCAAAAGCCGGGATGCGCATCGCTTGGAAGCGGAAGGCGATTTGATGATCCAATACAAAGAGAAAGTGTATGTGGGATCGAGGCTGGAATTTGATTTTACCAAGCTGACGGGATCGGTTTATGAGGGCAAGACGTTTGCCAAGATGTGGTATTTGGGCAGCGAGGAGATCCATTTAAAGGCCGATGGGAGCTATGAGGCCAAACATGTGACGATCACAACGTGTGAAAATGCGAATAGCTCTTGGGATTTGCATGCGGGAAAAGTGAATGTCTTGAGGAATGACTTGATGTCAGCGAAGAAGGTGAGGTTTCGGTTTTTCCGGATCCCTTTTTTGTGGTTTCCCTCATTTAAGATCAGCTTGAAGAAGTTTAAGGAACCGGTTTTTCGCTACTCGGTGCGCTGGGATAAAGGACCGAGGGTCATGGCCAGGTACCAGATCTATTCTTGGCAGGATTTTGCTTTGTATGGAAGGCTCCAGTACCGCTGGGGGAAGGGATGGGGCGGTGCGCTGGAGACTGAATACTTTCCTGAAAATTGCCCGACCACGTGCGTGACGAGAAGCTATATCGCAACGGATAGGCTGGATAACGCGAATAATATTTTGCAGCGCTATCGGGTGCAGGGGTCTTATCATACGGAAAGCGAGGATGGGCTGACGAAGGCCGATCTTTCCTGGGACAAATATAGCGATACCCGCATGCCGGACGATTTTAAGAGCGAAGATTTCGAGGTGAACCCGGCAAAAATTACTCAGCTGCTAATCAAACATCAAAATGATGATTGGATGGCCTCTTTTAAAGTGAGGCCAAGACTCAACCCCTTTGAATCGATCAAACAAGATCTGCCCACAGTCTATGGAATCGCAAGGCCGATTGATTTGGGAAGTTCTCGGGTGATTTCTGCTAACTGGATGAAGCTCTCTTACATGAACTTCGTTTATTCAAACCAACTGGCGACGCCTCCTGCAAGGGATCCGCTGGTTGACTTTCGTTCTGCCAGATTAGATTTTCGACCTAAATTGTATCGAGCCTTTCATTTGGGTCCTTTTATCTTCACGCCTCAAGTGGGGGCTATCGGCATTTTTTACAGCAATAGTCCATCTCACGAGATGAAAAATTTGGGCCTTTTGCAATATAGCGTAAAGCTTCATGCGAAAGGAGAACGCTCTTTTGAAAGACATCGGCATATTGTAGAGCCTTATATCGAATATCAAGGCTTGTCCCATCCAACGGTAGGACCGGACCAGCATTATATTTTTACGATCCAAGATGGATGGCATCAGCTCAATCAGATCAAGACAGGCGTTCGCCAACTCTTTTGGTCGAATCGACGCTTCTCTAGCGAACCATCACTTACAGCCGATCTTTACGCTAATGCTTTTTTCGATGATCGGGTCATCCGTCCTTTTGTGTACAAACTCTACTGCGATCTAGCCTGGCGCCTGCCTTCTCTTCATATCACGCTGCAAAATATTTGGAACTTTCAAAACCAAATATGGGACGTATCCAAAGCTAGGGTCAAATGGACGATCAATGAACACGCCGCTTTTACCTTTGAAGCGCGCTACCGCTCAAGATATGATTGGCGTAAAGCCGATCATGAAAATTTCATTTTAGACGTCACTCGATCTTATGAAGAGCTCCTCTCTTCTCCCATTTCGGATAGGCGCATCACCTTGCTTGGCAAATGTTTTATCCGCTTCAACCCTTTTTGGGAATGCGAACTCGCGTCCCATCATGGCTTTTACCGGTTGACGCAAGAGCCTTATAATGAATTTAACATCAATTTATTTACGTGGATCTCGTCACATTGGAAGCTGCGCGTCACCTACCGCTATACAGACCAGCACCCACATAACCATTTCGACTTAGGTCTCAATCTTGTGAGGAAATAATGCGCAAGATCGTTTATTCCCTTTTTGTGTTCGCAGCAGGAGTTTTTCTGGTGGACCAATTGAGTCCGCCAAGACCCATTGATAGCTTTTTGCCGCCTTTCTTTGAACAGCAAATAGTCAACGATTTAACAAGAGCTCCCTTTGATGCAAACGAGGTTGAATCATCCTGGCTACGCGTGAAAGATCAAGGCCCATTTCTTCGCTGTAAAATCATACAAAGAAAACTTTTTATCCAAGCAAGTCTGGAAACTAAAAATAATGCGCGCTACTGGATTATT
>DAINNB010000213.1:0-2497 GCA_036736085.1 Chlamydiales bacterium | reverse complement strand
TAGAGGAGAACTTTTTAGGCATTTCGAGCTTTTATGATGATTTTACCCAAGTGGAAGATGAGATGATCCTTTCTCTTTTACGAAGAGCTCAGCATGAATACAAGTAAAAAACGGCTTTTTTTCGGGATGGAAATTGAGGCGCCTTGGCCCGTTCATTGGCCGAAAGGACGGATGTTAAAAGAAGCGAACCTTCATGTGACGCTCGCTTTTTTAGGGTCGGTCTTTTTTGAAGATGTGAAAAGTATTTTGCCTGTGTTTCCGGCTCCCTCATTTTCATTTGGGCCTTGCGGCTCGTTCGATGCGTGCCTTTTTCTCCCTTTGAAAGAATCTCGCGCAGCAGCTTGGCATATCGATTGGCCGGAGCCTTCCATTTTGGCTTTTCAAAAACGGCTTGTCCATTGGCTTGGAGAAAACAAATTTTCCGTCTCTTCCAAATCTTGGCTTCCCCATGTGACCCTTTGCCGAAGACCCTTTGAGGCAAACGAGTGGAAAGATCATTTTAGACCGCTTCCTTGCTGCGCGGGAACGATCCATTTGTACGAACATGTAGCTTCGTTGACCTACCGCTCCCTTTGGTCTTGGCCGCTGCTTCCCCCCTTCAAAGAAATCGAACATGCGGCGGACCTGGCTTTTCATGTGTATGGGGAAGATGTGCATCAGCTTTATCTTCACGCCTTTTGGGCCCTTTGCTTTAAACATCCTCTTCTTTTAGGCTATTTTCAAAAACCCAAAGAGATCGAGTCGGTGGAGCAGATTGTGATTCATTTGAACCAAGCGATAAGCCATGCGGACCAAGAGTTAGGATGTCCTTTTAAAGCAGTGAGTTTTCATGGCGAGGTGGAACCTTTTGCCAAAAAATTCATGCAATGGGAGATGATTGTCGATGTCTGATTTAGAAAAGATCGCTCCGGCCACCTATGTTTTGCCACAAGAAGGAGAAATGAAGGTGCCCGGCCTCATTATTGCATCTGCAGCCCAGCTGCAGCATGAGGAGATGGCAGAACCGTTAAAACAAGTGCGCAATGTGGCGTGCCTTCCTGGAATAGTCGGTTATAGCATTGCCATGCCCGACATGCATTGGGGGTACGGATTTCCTATAGGGGGAGTCGCTGCGATGGACGCAGAGAATGGGGTAATTAGTCCCGGCGGCGTAGGCTATGATATCAATTGCGGCGTGCGGGTCGCTATCGTCCCTCTTTTATACCGCGAGCTGAAAGAAGAGAAAAGACAAGCTCTTTTAAAAAAGCTTTTTCAACTGATCCCTTCGGGAGCAGGGCAAGGACATCGGGACTCGTCGGAGATGCTTAAAGATTCAGACTATCGGCAGCTTATTGAAAAGGGAGCTGAGTGGTCGATTGAACGAGGATATGGTTTTCCTCAGGATTTAGACAGGATGGAGAGCCGCGGCGTTTTGGAAGAGGCTGATTTTTCTGCAGTCTCTGAAGAGGCGAAAGCAAGAGGGAAAAATCAACTGGGATCGATCGGCTCTGGGAACCATTTTGTAGAAATCGGGGAAGTAGACGCTATTTTTTTACCTGAGATTGCGGAAGCCTGGCATGTTCAGGCAGGCCAGACCTATATTTTAATCCATACAGGCTCTAGGGGATTTGGCCATCAGATCTGCCAAGATGCGCTGACGCAGTTCATCCAAGCCGGTTTTGCAAAAGGGCTTCCAGATAAGCAGTTAGTAGCGGCTCCGATCCAAAGCGCAGAGGGGCAAAAGTACTGGAAGAGCATGGCAGCGGCTGCGAACTTTGCTTTTAATAATAGACAAAGGATCTTGCACCATGTGAGAGAAGCCTTTCATGAGATTTGCGGGATTTCTAGGGAAAAAATCGTCCTTCTTTACGACGTGTGCCATAACATTGCCAAAATGGAGACGCACATGGTCGATGGAAAACTTAAAAAACTCTGCGTGCACAGAAAAGGGGCAACCCGCGCCTTTGGTCCGGGATCGGAGGAGTTGATTCCTCTCTTTCGAAAAACAGGGCAGCCTGTTTTAGTTCCAGGAGACATGGGACGGGCGAGCCATCTGATGGCGGGGCTTGGCCACGTAAGAACTTGGTGCAGCGCTTGCCATGGGGCGGGAAGAGCGAAGAGCCGAGTAAAATCTTTGAGCGATTGGAAAGGAAAGCACGTGATCGAGTCGATGAAAGAACGCGGCGTCAGTGTGATGGCCGATTCTCAGCGAACGATTGCCGAAGAGATGCCGGACGCTTATAAAAATGTCGACGAAGTGGTTGATGCGGTCGAACAGGCGGGCTTGGCCAAAAAAGTAGCCCGCCTACGACCCTCTCTTGTGATCAAAGGGTGAGGATCATTTTCCGTGGTAGGCGATTTTTTCTAAAACTTCTTGCTTGCTTAAAGGTTCAGGAGGCTTTTCTTCCGGGCTGAGAGGGACGAGTCTTTTAGCGAAAAGTTGGCTTTTGGGATTGTAGGCACAAGCATAAAGTTCTTCATAACAAATCGCAGTGCGCACGACAAGTTCATCGAGTTC
>DAINNB010000212.1:0-2500 GCA_036736085.1 Chlamydiales bacterium | reverse complement strand
GAACTATCCCGAAAGCTCCACAAAAAATACAATGCAATCCCCGCCCCCCTCGGCGATGGTTCACCTCCCTACCCCAAGACCTTCAGCACATCCCTCAACGAGGTCATCTGCCACGGCATCCCCGATGAGCGCCCACTCCAAGAAGGAGACATCCTCAACATCGACGCTTCTTGCATTGTGGATGGTTATTTCGGCGACACAAGCCGTATGGTGGCTATCGGCACCATCTCAGAAGAAAAGCAGCGCGTGATTGATACCTCCCTCACCTGCTTGCTCAAAGCTATCGAAGTATGCGCTCCCGGCCGTTACGTCTCTGAAATCGGCCAGGCTATCGAAGACTACGCCGCTACTCAACGCTGCTCCGTCGTTAACCAGTTCGTAGGCCACGGCGTCGGAATCGCCTTTCATGAAGCCCCCGAAGTTCCCCACCACTACAACCGCGTCAACATCCCATTTGCCCCAGGCATGATTTTTACCATCGAACCCATGATCAACGCCGGCGTTCGAGAAGGGATCATCGACCCTAAAGACGGATGGACTGTGCGCACCAAGGACGGCAAACCTACAGCCCAATGGGAACACACCATTCTCATCACCGAATCGGGGCACGAAGTCCTCACCCATTTTTGATTCCACGTTTCTTTTGGGGCGTTGCCCCAAACCCCATTAAAGAACTATATACTCCCATCTGTCAACGCTGAGAAAACCACGCTCTCAACTTCCGGTTAAAAATCACCAAAATAGTTAGAAAGAGACCCCAAAATAGAAAAATTATAGGCTGGGCTAGAGGGGGAATAAGTTGAATCACGCCAAGCCTTTCTCCCGAAAGATAGGAAAATAAAGCCCCAAAGCCTCCTAGTAAAAACGTAAAAGTCGGGCTTTTATTGAGGAATACAAGGGAGGAATTGAGTGTCAAAGAGAAAAGAGGATAGAGAGCAAGAAGCCATAAAGGAGGAAAAATGCTCTCCTTAGGATAAACAACGATTTTTAAATAAATAAAAAACATCTCTTGCAAGAAACCTAAACCAAGTGCAACTATTGACAATACGATGTAACTCCGCAGAGTTCTACTATCGAATTTTGTGAGCAGCCAGAGCTGCCCGCCATAACATCCCGCAGCGATCATGATAGAAAAAAAGAGAGAACTTTGAGATCCATAAATAATCAACAAAAACCAAGCTGATCCGTAGAGAATTCCATTTATTAGAGAGGGTGGAATCAATGATGGAGTGTTTTCTACATAGGCTTTAAATTCGGCTCGTTTCTCCATTTGTTCTTCTAAAGGTTTTATACCCGAGATTTTAACGATAAGAAATGTAAGAAGAAGAGGGCTAATTATTAAGGCCCAGCCGAAAGGAAGAGAGGCAGAAATGAACCAAATAGCCCACCACTGCACAAGTTCCCCAAGGTAATTTGGGTGACGGACATAACCCCAAAGGCCGGTTGTCAGCAATTTTCCTTTTTTAGAATGATCGTTTTTGAAAAGTGCCAACTGCAAATCTGCAATTGCTTCAAGAAAAAATCCAATTGACCATCCTAGCAATCCAATCCATAGAATGTGTTTTGGCAATTCTTGCGGGTGGGTATGAATCCATAGAATAGGAAGAGCGATAACATACAGAATACAGCCTTGTAACAGGAACACATTGCGAAAAAGGTTCAAATTTAAATTTTTACCCCATTTCTGTTTAAGTGTTTCGTAGCGAAAATCTTCTTGTCGCTTACGATTGCGCAAATAAAGATGAAATGCAAGGCGTATTGCCCAGATCGTAACTAAAATATTGATGATGAGGCCATCGACAGTTGCTTGACCTAAAATTAGAGAGGTCCAAGCAACGAGCATAAATCCAGGTCCCCATGCGATATCAGCCAGATCAGCCCTTTTTTTGGCAATGGCCGCTAAAGACCATAAAGACATGTAAAAGAAAAGCGCCACTGCAACAAATCCAAAAACATGACTTAAGGATAAATCAAGACTTAAATGAAATATTTTTTCCAATGGCAGCCTACTGAAAAAGTGATTAAGCTAGTAATTGCTGATATGAAGGTTCCCCAGGTCAGGTCAATCACCACAATTTTCAAGGGCCATCCCTTCAGGGTTGCTAGATTCGTCAAATCATAGGTTGCATAGCATACAAGGCCAAAAAACCCACCATACATTAAGGCAGAGACCCAATTTCCTTTATGAAAGGCCGGTTCTATCACAAAAAATGAGAGGCCTGCCATAAATAGACAGTAAAATAAAATAGCCGGACCCCACCTCACTTCACTAGACATCAGAAAGCCGATCTGGTCTTTGTAAAGATCTTTGGCAATAACTCCGAGCCAAAAGAGATCTATGAAAAAAAATACACTCAATGAGACAAGATAAAGTTTTAAAAAAGTCATGATCTATTTCCTCTTACGAATATACCCGTTCCACCTCAGTGGCACCCAAAAGGACCACATTGAAAGCCATTTTAATAGAAAAAAAAGTACTGGTCAATAATGAAATAATATT
>DAINNB010000211.1:0-2533 GCA_036736085.1 Chlamydiales bacterium | reverse complement strand
TTTAATGTCTATGGGCCGAATGAATACCATAAAAAGCACATGGCCTCGATGGTATTTAAAATGATGCAGAAAGCCAAATCGGATAGAGTGATCCAGCTTTATAAATCAAATGATCCGGCGTTTGAAGATGGCGGACAGAAAAGAGACTTTATTTACGTCAAAGACGCCGTTCGGATGACGTGCGCTTTTTTAGAGCCCGAGTATCGTTCGATCGGGGGGCTTTTTAATGTAGGGCAGGGGATTGCAACGACGTGGAACGAGCTAGCTCGTGCGCTTTTCGATGCGCTGGGCTTAGAGACGAATATTCAGTATATCGATATGCCAGCCTCCTTGGTTGGGCAATACCAAAACTATACCTGCGCAGATATGCGCAAATGGCATTCACTGTTTGCCTCAAATTCTTCGCTTTGCTGCACGGCTTCTGTGCAAGAGGCAGTGAAGGATTATGTACAGGGGTATTTGCTTACTCAAGCCAGATGGTGAAAGGGATGATGTTTTTATCGATCTTTTGCGCAAGTATTTTTCATTTGCGTTTCAAGTATCTTTAGGTCAAGTTTTGAGCGTTCATAATCAGCATAAGCATTGTTTAGAGATGTAAACATCATATAAAATCCGGTCAATGCCAAGGTTATGCCGATTCCTCCGACTGGCGTCGCAAGACCTCCAACAACGATGCAAAAAACACCTGAAATTGTGCTGCCGACTCCGCACAGAAATTCTCGTATTTTAGCAGCCTCCTCTGGGGTTCGTCCGTATTCAGATTCGTACCCGTGCGGACCGATAAACATTCTGGGAAATCTTGTTCCATTAGGATAGATAACTTCTTTGCCTGTTGGTTCTATTAAGAAGAGTTTCATCGGAGATCCGTGCTCTCTATACCATATGAATAGAGAGTTCATCAATTGTATTTTCGAGAGTTCCTCTCCGGCGTCCAAGCGCGTTGATATGCTTCTTTATAAATCCTAAATGATTTTGTTGTTTTTCAATTACATTGTGTTTATAATGACTCGTGAAATTTTTCTGCGAACCCTTTTCTTATCGATTCAGGAATATCACGTGTGCCAGAAAAAATATAACAGATATTTAGAGAAAAAACGATTAACAGTAATTTGAACATGATTATACACTCCGGATAAATGTTAAAACGAACATAACCAAATCAGTAGCCAAGCATAAGGCAGCAAAAGCAAAGCAAGCAGAAGCAGCTGAAAGAAACTTGGATTTTCCGGTGCTTTTCCATTGTGAATAATAGAAAACGGCTTTGGGAATTAGAATCCAGGTGGATAGAAAAAACATAACCGCAAAAGATAAACTTCGAAGGATAAAAAATGTAAATGAATCTAACTTCATAACTCCACTTCCTTTTTTTACCTAATCTAGGAGTAAACTAGAGATAGCGAAGAATAGTCGAATATTTTTTTTGTGAACATGAAAATTTTGAGGAGCCTCTTTGTCAAAAACTGATTCTTCAGGTTGTTTCGGTAGATCGGGTGGTTTGCATTACACATCCACCGAATTTTTTATTCTGAAGAAAGATGATGAACTGTCAGACGATTTAACACTAGATGCTTTGCATTGTGGTGTTTTTTGATTAGGTTGCGAAGAGTTGTAAATCCATCTCGTATAGCCTCTTCATGCTCGGCAAAAAACTTGCCTAGCCATTTTGCTTTGGTTACGCTTTCTTCAAGATCTTGTTTTTCTCCCGATTGAATGAGTTTTGAGATGCTTGCAATAGTCTCTATGTATTCTAGCGTGCAAGAGGGGATTTGATCGCTGTATTGCCGGCAGCAGTCTGCAAACTCACGGATGACGGGAGCTGTGTGTTGCATCGCATCAAAGAAAAATGGCGAGCTGGCTGTAATCGCATGAAGAAAAGATCCATTGCCAGTGATCGCTGGCGGAAATGTCGATTTTTGCACAAGAGCATCGAAAAGAGCGGGTTCGAGCAAAGAGGTGTAATGGACTGAGATTAGTTCGCCTTTCGTTTCTTTGCCCACGGCGAGCAGGCTGGGATCTGTTGTTGGATGGATGACGTGGATGGGTGTTTTTTTCTTTGAAGCGACTCCGTTTAGAAACTCGAGATAGGCGTGTTTTGCTTGCTTGTTCTTCATGTAAAGTAGGGTCATGGCGTCATTTTTTAAAAGCCCGAATTGAGGCAAGATCTCTTCAAGAGAAAGATCTGAAGGAGCTGGCAGTAACACGCCGGCGGAAGAAGGGGAAAAGCCAAAAGGGATTTGGAGGGAAGTTTTAGAATAGATCGTTTTAGGAAGAGTTTCGCATCCGCCCCCGATTTCATGAAAATAATCTGCATCTGGAACAAAGTCCATGAGAGAAGGAAAACTAAGTCCTGAAGTTGCGTCAACCGTTAAGCTTGATGGTTTTTCAGCCCTTTTTTTAAATAAAACTTGCGGTATGGTATGGATGGTTTCGAGTGGATGGAACTCAGTGAGAGTATGGGGGTGTTTTTCTATTGTTTCTTGGAAGGTCGTTTTGATTTTTTCCAAATGTTCTGTTTTCTTTTTGGATTCTATTT
>DAINNB010000210.1:0-2541 GCA_036736085.1 Chlamydiales bacterium | reverse complement strand
AATTAAACCGTTAAAACAAAAATCTTGAGTGCCTTTCAACCGGAAGCACTATATCCTGTTCTTTTATATAAAATAAAAAAGAATAGGATTCCAAAGGACGAAGTCCTTTGGTAGGGTTTGGGACAACGTCCCAAGAGCCCGGTAAACTGGTTATTGTAACAGAAATACTCTCTTCGAGTATACTCCCTCCCATGAGATGGTCGCTGTTTTTTCTTTTTCCTTTTTTGCTGCATGGATTTTATGAAGGCAATCCCGGTTCTCCCGGGATAATGAATGCTGGTTTTTTTACGAGCCATAATCCTTGGATTAAAATTACAACAGGTTATTTAGCCGATTATACTTCGAATAAAAGGTATGTGGCGAGCGGGGGAAATGAGAACTTTGATCCGAATGACACGTTTAAAGAATTTGGGCTTCACTCCCAGCTCGGTACGTTTTCTTTGATTTTGTTGGAACGACTTGAGTTCACGGGGACGATGGGAGGAACGAAAGAAAGGGCAAAATGGCACGATCAGCCCATCAATGACAATCCCTTGTCTATTTATTTTGAATTTAAAAGCAGCCACAGTTTTTCTTGGAGTGCAGGGGCCAAGGTCATCCTTTTGCAATGGGGGCAGACGTTTTTCAGCACCGATTTTACTTATTTTGAAGTACCAGAAACGTCAAAATCCTATTTTCAGTTTTTTCAGCAATCGGAAGAGGCGACCCCGCCTGTAAAACAACGATTTTTTATGAAAGAGTGGCAAATGGGAGCAGGACTTGCTTCCAGATTTTGGATCTTGACCCCTTATGTAGGGGTCGATTATTTACGCTCCAGAATGAAAATCCAAAAAGGCCCCGCAACGCCTGCGATCTTTTATGAAAACGAACAGACGACTGGTTATTTTTATGGGGCCACGCTCTCGTTGGGCCCTAAATTTTTTATCAATTTTGAGAGGCGCGTGCGCAATGAGTTTGCTTACTCTCTTTCAACGATTGCGGTTTTTTAATGCATGAGCACCCTCAAGCCCGTTTCATTGTCGACCGGTTGGCCAAAGAGGGGTTTATTGCTTACTATGCGGGAGGATGGGTTCGGGATTTTCTTTTGCAAAGAGAGTCGGACGACATCGATATCGCTACCGACGCCCCACCGGAAACCATCCAAAAGCTCTTTCCCCACACCGTCCCGATAGGGATCGCCTTTGGGATTATTTTGGTCATCGTCGATGGGCACCAATATGAAGTAGCGACGTTCCGCCAAGACCTCGATTACGAAGACGGCAGACGCCCTACCGGAGTTGCTTTCTCTACGGCAGAGCAAGATGCCCACCGGCGCGATTTTACAATCAATGGAATGTTCTTCGATCCGATCAAAGAGGAAGTTCTGGACTTCGTCGGGGGCAAGGCCGATCTCAAAGCGAAATTGATCCGAGCGATCGGGGATCCGCATAAAAGAATCCAAGAAGATCGGCTTCGCATGATCAGGGCCGCAAGACTAGCCTGCCGATTCCATTTTACTATCGATTCAGACACCGAAAAGGCGATCCGCGCCCACGCCAAAGAACTCTTTCCAGCAGTCGCCATTGAGAGGATTTGGCAAGAACTCACAAAAGGCCTCGCATTTAATACTCTAGCCCCCATGCTTGAACAGCTCCACAATTTTGGATTGTTAGAGGCCATCTTTCCTGCTCTTAGAAACACATCTGCTGAAGAATTAAAAAAACGGCTCCATCCCCTGCAACACTTTCCCAAAGAAGCTCCCCTGATCGCTCATCTTTTGGAGCTCTTTCCCCATTTTTCTCTCAATGAAGCGCTGGAGCTAACCGAATACCTAAAGCTTTCCCGAACAGATCGGCAATTTGTAATATTTTTGTTCGACGTAAAAGAAAAAAACAAAAATGCTTCTACAACGCTTTCCGAATGGGCTCATATCTACGCAAACCCCCTCTGCTCTTTATGCCTAAAGCTCATCGCTTCGCACCTTGAAAACAAAGAAAAAGAATCATTTTTACATCATCATGCAAGCCGGATCGATCAATTAAAAAAAGCTATTGAAAGGATACAGACTAAGCGTCCGCTTATCTCAGCTCAAGATCTTATTCAATTAGGCATAGCCCCAGGCCCACAAATGGGGGACCTCTTAAAAAAAGCGGAAGACATCTCAATTAACGAAAACATTCAAGACAAAGAAACTCTTTTAAAAAGAATAATTTATAAATAACTTTTTTTCTTAAAAATCCCTCTATCCGTTTATAGACCCGTTCCACCTCAATGGCACCCAATCTTCTCGTTTTAACAGTTCACTTTCCGGCTATTTTGGCGACGTCCTATGACCTTCGAAAAGTAACCCTGCCAAAATAGTTGAAAAATTGAACTGTTAAAACAAAAATCTTGGGCGCCCTTCAACCGGAAGTACTATATACCGCAACAACTTGAAGAATCGGTTTTTGACTGCGTTAGCTTTACCTCAACATTTTTGAATATAACAAGAGACAAAGCAAAGGCGAAGGTAAAATAGAAGGAAGAAACAAGATGAAGAGGAAGAAGGACACAGAACAGAAA
>DAINNB010000209.1:0-2544 GCA_036736085.1 Chlamydiales bacterium | reverse complement strand
ACGTTCTCTGGTGCTTGGGGGGGGTGCGGCGCTAAGCCCCGCGGAAGATGAGACTACTCTGCTGACAAAGCTGCTTCTTTGGCTCCGAGGGGAGCTTTGGGAAGGACGCCTTGGGCGAGTTTGGCGTGGATTGTGGATTCGATTTCTTGGGCCAATTTGGGGTTGGCTTTGAGTTCTTCTCGGGCGGCTTCGCGGCCTTGGCCGAGGCGGGTATTTTGGTAGCTGAACCAAGTTCCTTTTTTGTCGATGATCCCTTTTTCGACACCGATGTCGATGAGGGAGCCGATGTGGGAGATTCCTTCATTGAAGAGGATGTCAAATTCAGCGGATTGAAAGGGAGGAGCGCATTTGTTTTTCACGATTTTGACTTTCACGCGCGATCCGACATCAAAACCGTTGTCAGGGCCTTTGATCCCGCCGATACGTCGGATGTCCATTCGGATGGAGGCGTAGAATTTAAGGGCGCGGCCGCCGGTTGTCGTTTCTGGGTTACCGAACATGACGCCGATTTTTTCTCGGATCTGGTTAATGAAGATGGCGCAGGTATTGCTACGAGAGAGCGTGGCTGTCAGCTTTCTGAGCGCCTGTGACATCATGCGAGCTTGCAGGCCCATGTGCTGATCTCCGATTTCTCCTTCGAGTTCTGATTTAGGGACGAGAGCAGCCACTGAGTCGACGACGATGACATCGACGGCATTGGAGCGCGCGAGCATCTCGGCGATGTTGAGAGCTTCTTCGCCATTGTCTGGCTGCGAGATCATGAGATCATCGACATTGACGCCGATTTTTGCGGCGTAAGCTGGATCGAGGGCGTGCTCAGCATCGATGTAAGCGGCGAGGCCTCCGCTTTTTTGCGCATTGGCGACAATGTGGGTGGCGAGTGTTGATTTTCCAGAAGATTCAGGACCGAAAATTTCGATGATCCTGCCGCGAGGAACTCCACCTACTCCGAGAGCGAGGTCTAAAGAGATGGCGCCTGTTTTAATGACGCTGAGTCCTTGCGTAGAGGAGTGTTTGCCGAGGGCCATGATGGCGCCGTCGCCAAATTGCTTTTGAATGTGGGAAATGGCCAATTCCAGAGCTTTTCTTTTGCCTAAGTCAGGCTGTTGATATGTCATGGGGTTTCCTTTTGAAAAAATGTCATTATATGATGCATGATACACGAAAAATCAATTCTCATGTGCAAGAAATGGTTCGATGGCTTTTTTTAAGTTGTTTCTTTTGCTCGTCGCTTTTTTCGGAAAGTTTTATCACGTATGGATTTTCAGGAGGCCGTTTTGGAGACTGCCTTTTGGCCTATCTTCACGCTAAATGGCTCTCTTACCAATATGACATGCCTCTTCTTTACCGGCCGTTTCCTTACTCTTCGGAGCTTACCCTTCACGCCAAAGAAAAGAGGTATCAGCCTTATTATTTATGGAAATACCCGATGTTGAAATTGGGCGCTTTTCGGCCGTATCCGACGAGGGGCGAATGCATTTATGAGTGCCCTTATTTCTCAACCATTCCGGACAATGAATGGGAGGATCCCAACGCCTATCGGTTTTTCATCGATTGGAAAGATGAAAAGTTTAAAAAAATTGTCCGAGAAATGATCTCTCCTCTTAAAGCCATTGAGTTGACGATTCCTCCAAAAGATTGCATCAACATCGCCCTTCATATCCGAGAAGGAGGCGGCTTTGAAAAGGGGCTGTTTCATTTTCCTCTCAAAATGCCTCCGCTTTCTTTTTATTTAGAAGCGTTTTCCAAAGTTCTCGCCGAGTTCGAAGGATTTCCGATCTATTGCTATTTATTTACCGATGCGCTTGATCCCGGCGCTTTAGCAGAGAAACTGAAAACAGTCGTTCCCAAAGATGCCTCTGTTCAGATCGACTACCGAAAACAGGGCAACCATCATGCGGCTAACGTCCTTGAAGATTTTTTTTCATTTCTCCAGTTTGACGCGCTGATCTATCCTCAATCGAATTACAGCGGAGTGGCGGCAGGTATGGGCGATTTTGCCATCACCTATTCTCCTGTTGGGTTTTCTAGAGAAAAGAAAAAGTCCGTGATCACAAAAAGCCATTTAGAGAAAAATGAAGCCTTTTATCAACAGGTTATAGAAAGGGTGGCCCGATGAAATATTTTTTGCTTTTCTTTTTTTACTTGTCCAGCCTTTTTGCTATTCAGGGAAAATCTAGTTATCCTTACTTAAGCGGCTACACTTGGGCTTTTTTTGCCGATTGGAGGCTGCTTGGCGAAGATTACGGAAGCAAGCCGGAGAGTTTTGTTCCAGAAAAAGTCAGACTAGGAGACACGGTCTTTGTTGATTTTAGTCTTTTTGATGTCTTCATCAAAAATTATCTGCCCTATATTCCTTATCCTTTTATCATGATTACTTCAAATTATGGATATGAAGGAGATAGCCCTTGTCCCGGGCGGATCGGCGAGTTAGCACATAATCCTAAGATTTATGCTTGGTTCCTTCAAAATATAGATCGAGAGCCTGAAGGAAATTTAATTCCCATTCCTATTGGCATTGCCAATAGCCAATGGCCTCGCGGC
>DAINNB010000208.1:0-2599 GCA_036736085.1 Chlamydiales bacterium | reverse complement strand
TTGATCGCTTCTTTCATTGTAAGGCGCTTCCATGGAGCTTTAAGATCGATAACGACAGCTGTCGATTCGGTTTCTCCTAAAATGCGGATTTTCGTGTCGCCAAAAAGATCTAGAGCTACTTTTTCAAACAGCCCCTCTGTAAATCTCATGGTGTCGTGATAATCCCAGCCAGCAGCGTAAGCTTCGAGCATGGTGAACTCTGGGTTATGCGTTCTGTCGATCCCTTCATTGCGGAACACTTTGCCGATCTCATAAATTTTCTGCATGCCGCCGACGATCAGTTTTTTTAAAGGGATTTCAAGCGAAATACGTAAAAACATCTCTTGGTCCAACGCATTGAGGTGGGTCATAAAAGGTTTGGCTTGAGCTCCACCGTAAGTGTTTTGTAAAACGGGGGTTTCCACTTCTTCAAATCCCGCCTCTTCAAAATACTTGCGGATCGAAAGGAGGATTTTTGATCTGCGCCGGAACCTTTCGAGAGATTCAGGGTTTGTGATCAGATCAAGCCATCGTTTGCGGTACAAAATGCCTTTGTCGGCAAGGCCGCTATGTTTGTCCGGCAAGGGAAGGAGCGATTTGCAAAGTACTGTGACTTTTTTGGCAAATAGGGTCAGTTCGCCCCTTTGCGTGCGGAAAAGGTGCCCCTCTACGCCGATAATGTCGCCAAGATCGAGCTTTTTTTCGATGAACTAAAGGGGAGTGATCTCCTGGCCTTCCACCAGCCCCTCCACCTTCGTTTCATCTCGGTTGAACATTACTTGCAAACGCCCCGTCTCGTCTTGCAGCTGGGCAAAAGCATTTTTGCCCATGGCCCTAAAAAGGACGATTCGACCGGAAATGCAGGCGTGTAAAGTATTTCCTTGGCTTGCGTCTTCGGAATGGCCGACTTCCTGACCCTCCATTTCGGCTGTGAGTTCAGCTGCTTTTCGAGTGGCTAGGTATTTGGGAGGATAGGGGTCTATCCCTAACGCTTTCATTTCTGCAAGTTTACGGCTGCGGTTTTGAAATTCTTCATGTTGATGGTATTCAGGGGTCGACATAGTGTTTCCACGGTTTTTTCTCTTCAAAGTTACCTATGAAAGGAGCTTTTTGTAAAGGGCGATTCGATGAGAGTTGCGGAATCCTTTGACTTTCGATGTCAGGGTATTATAAAATAGGGGGGTCTAAGCAAAAGGTCTGGATTCACCAGGCCTCTTAGGCAACAACAACCTTTAGCCCTGATTATTAGTCTTGGTCTTTTCAAAAATTTCTTTCCCCGATTTCGGGAACGCTTTTTTACCTGAAAACTTGGCCGTAGTACACCGATCTTTAGGGTCATTTTTTTCTATCTTTAGGAGATGTAAATGAATCAACAAAATCAAAAACTCTACGTAGGCAACTTAAATTTTGATGCAAACGAAGAGCAAGTTCGCGAACTGTTCAGCAGCTTCGGCGAAGTCGAAGAAGTAAAAATCGTGATGGATCGCTATTCAGGTAGATCACGAGGATTTGCATTCGTCCGCATGGACTCTGCAGATTCCGCAGGTAAAGCAAAAGAAGCGTTAAATGGTCAACCTTTCCAAGGCAAAACGTTAGTGATCGACGTGGCGCGCGCTGAACAGCGTGATCGTCCAGCTGGCGGTCCTGGCGGAGAGCGCAGAGAGAGACACGGTGGAGGTTTTGGCGGCGGCGAAGGCCGTCCAAGACGCGACTGGGGTGATCGTGGTGAGCGACGTGGCGGCGGCGACCGTGGCGATCGCAGCGGCGGTTTCTACAATCGTTAATCTTTTTTAGCGACCCCTCCGCTTTCTTGGCGGAGGGATTCTTTCACAAGAATCGCCATTGTCAGGCGAGATACTGCAATCAAATTTCCTTCTTTATTTACTACCTGAATTTCCCACACCTGCGTTGTCTTCCCTAAATGAAAGGGTTTGGCGATAGCTTTTATAGGACCTGATTTCACAGCTTTTATGTGATTGATGTTTAAATCTAAGCCTACGCACACAAAAAGACTTTGATCGATGCAATAATTTGCAGCCGCGCTGCCGACCGTTTCGGCTAGAGCAGCTGCTCCGCCTCCATGCAGGACTCCCATGGGCTGTATTGTTCTTTTGTCCACAGGCATGATAGCCGTCAAAAAATCTCTGCCTATTTCCGTGAATTCAATCCCCAGATGATCGCATAGGCTATTTTTGCACCTTCTGTTGATCTCCTCTAAGGTAAATGGGGCATTCCAAATAGAATTTTTCATAAGAGGGAAGGTAGGGGATTTTTGCAAAACTGTCAAATGATTATTTTTTTTTAAATTAAAATAATTTGATTGTAATTTTTAACTTTTATTTATGTTATTATATCCGCATTAAATAGATGGTGTGGTTTTAATTATGTTAAATAAAATAATTGCTGCTTTAGCTCTGTTTGGTGCAATGGATGATAAGGAATGGGTTTCTGTAGCGCGGCCTCTAAAAGCAGAAGTTCTTCGAGAGCACCAACCACTACCGCTTCAACGCGCTCAACTTCAAGAACCTGCTAGGTCGCGCAACCCAGAACAAGGCGGAGCTGCTGCACCACATCGCGAACCTTCAGGAGCAGGGCTTCGACGCCGAGCTCGACTCCAAAC
>DAINNB010000207.1:0-2671 GCA_036736085.1 Chlamydiales bacterium | reverse complement strand
AGCTTCCTGGCCGGCGCCATAAATTCCGCCAAAATACCAACCAGCCTCAAAACTAAGTGTAATAATGCCTGCGGCCACATTTCCTCTATGAAAAAATTGATAAGCTGCCGCAAGAAAAAGACCATTGAGAAAAAAAGCTGTCATTGCCGATTTTTTCTGACCGATGTAAAGATACCCGGCTCCCGGCAAAAAAGCGTTGAGAAGCTGCGCTTTAGCAACTGATTTTTTATTCGTATAATAACAATCTAAAAGACGATCGAGATAAGAAGGGTGGATAAAGTGTTCATTGATTTGTTCGATCGTGCATAGATCTCCCGTTCTAAGGGCGGAAGAGATCTCGAGCTTTTCTCCAGTAGCTGGGAATGTATTTTGAATAATCTCTAAAATGCGCTGCTGCTTTTCAGGATTTTCCATTTCCCGGTAGCATTCATAGAGGATCAGTAAAAGATCGTGGTAGGCAGGAAACGATTTATCTACGTGGGCCAGCTCAGTTTTTTCAAACTCTTCGATCGCCTCGTCGTAGCGCTTGCCTAAAAAGAAACAAAAGACAATGTCATACTGGATTTCAAGCTTTCTTGAACTTTCTGGCGGAACTAAAATCTCAGCTCTATTAAAGGTGGAGACCGCCCGGTAAAGATCTAACTGATCGGCAAAAGCTCGGGCTATAATGTACTCGCGGCCCCAATCCGAAGCTCTTTCTTCTGGTGTTAACGGAGGAAACGCTCCATCCAACGTTTGAAAATACTGATCTTGGATCTCATAAGAGACTCTCGGATCAATGCGATCGACGACCCGATAGCAAGAAGCAAAGAGCAAACAGAGTAAAACAGCAATGTATCTATTCATCGTCTACTGTTTTGATCATCTCCATCCCCTCGTCAAAACCATGCTCTAAGAAAGGAGACCCGGCTTGATCGCGGAAAAAGTCTTCTTGCGCCTTAGAGATTTTCTTCATGTCGTCGAGCGAATCGAGAATGTGGTTACTGATTAAAATGTCCACTTTTGAGTTATTATCCAGAGATGTCTCTCTAGAATACGCAGCGCCGATCAAAGGTAGCCCCCCTAAACAAGGAAGCCCTGTAGAAGTTTTCTCTTTAGTCGTCTGGATTTGTCCGCTGAGAATCAAAAAGTTATCGTTAGGTACGTGCACAGTCGTCTGCATGGTCGTTTTGGTCGTAGTGATCCCTTGAAGAGTTGTCGTTCCATTGCTTGACGTAGTGACCTGATTTTGCGTGTTGCCTACAGTTGAGCTTTGATCAAATGCAATATCCAAAGTCACAATATCCGAATTGCCGAGAACAGGAGTGATTGTCAAATTCATCCCGATGTCGCGATATTCAATGTTTGTTGTATTGACCGTATTTGCGCTGCTATTGCTAACAAAAGAGCCTGTGAAAGGGATGTTTTGGCCAACGAAATAAGAAGATGTCTTACTATCTTGGGCTATCACTTTAGGGTTCATCACAATGGCTGTTTCGCTCTCCGTTTGTAAAGCGTTAAGAAGCGAGCCCAATGTCAAAAATGTTTGGCCATTATGCCGAATCACTTCACCGATGATGCCAAGATCAAATCCTGTAGGAGAAAATGGGATCAGCTGAGGGACCGGGATCGTCGAAGTGGAAGCATTTGTCGTGCCAGTCGACGTTGCAGTCGGCATCGTTCCATTGGGGTTGATATTGTTCAAACCTTGAGAAAAAGAGTCTAAGACAGCTGGAGACGAGGAACTCGGAATTGGATTATTGATACTTCCGGAAAACTTATCCCTATATTTATACTTGCCACCCCATTCGAGACCAAAGGAGAGGGAATTAATCAGCGAGGTCTGAATGACAAGCATTTCAATGAATACTTGCTTTAAGGGAATATCCAAGCTTTTAATCAGCTCGCGAAGCCGAACTAAAGTCTCTTGATCGCCTGAGCAAAGAAGAGAGTTGGTAACTTCAAGCCATTGGATCGAATTGATCGCATTTAAAAGATTTTGGTTCACAGCAGCAGTAGAGATCGTCAGGTCTTTCGCGATCTGCCTCAAAGCGCCTTGGATCTCATCTCCTTTATGGAACTGCAGCTTATAGACGAGGAAGCTCGTATTTTCAATCCCCTCGATCGGATTGTCTCCACCGATCGTTTCGCTTGGAGCTAAATTTTGCGGGATATCAAAAGTTTTCAAAAGCTCTTTGAGCTGCTCAAGCGATTTATCCGTCCCTGTGAAGACGAGCGAATGAGTTTTTTCCACCCATCTGGCCGATGCGATCGTATTAAATAGATCGGCATCGCAAAGACCGCTCGATTTGACCCCTTCGGCAAAATCTTCCAGCAGTTTGATCAAATCAGGTCCTTTTAAATAAAGGACGGAATAGAGATAAAACTGATTCGGACCCGCGCAACAAACGCCGCTTTCTTGGCCAGCAGGAGAACAAGAGCTGGCCGTATCGAATTTTTCCACGAGCTTTTGAACTTTTGCAAGCGCATCTTCTGGTCCTGTAAACATCACCGAATTCGTCTCGTTAATGTATTGCATGCTAGCGAGGGCCGCGACGAAATCGGTTTCGGAAGTGCCCGATTTTTTTAAATCGGCTACGATCTTATTGATGGCGCTAACGATTTGATCTCCCGAAGCGTACTGGAGCTTGTAGAGGAAAAAGGTCGTTTTGCCCAGGTGCTGGATCGTTTT
>DAINNB010000206.1:0-2685 GCA_036736085.1 Chlamydiales bacterium | reverse complement strand
GATCATATCCTCATAGCGAATTCCCCCGAGAGGAGATTGATAAAGGCCCGCTTCAAGGGTAAAGACCATCCCCGGAGCAAGCAGCAAGGGCGCATCTTCTCCATCAAATCGGATCCGCGGGTATTCATGCGTTTCAAGGCCAATGCCATGTCCCAAACTATGGGTAAATAGCTCTTCCACTCCTTCAAGCCGAAACTCATGCCGGACAATTTCGTCAAGGCGCCCAACAAAAACGCCCGGACGTACCGCTTCCATCGCTTTTTGCTGCGCCCGTCTTACAACATGAAGAAAGTGGACTAGCTTAGGGTCCGCTTCACCAAAAAACGCAATCCGGGTCAAGTCGCCATGATAAGAGTCGACCACCGCCCCTACATCCATTAACACCACTTGTCCCTTTTGCAAAAGAGTTTTTCCTGCGCGATGATGGGGATACGCGCTATTCGAGCCAAAAGCAATAATTGGATCAAAAGAAAGGGATGACGCCCCTTTTTTGCGGCAAAACCACTCAAAAGCAAAAGCTAGCTCTTCTTCTGAAATCCCCTCTTGCAAAAGCCCCTTGATATGCAAAAGCCCCTCGTAGGTCAAAAGAGCAGCTCTTTTCAAAGCAGCCCTTTCATCCGGCGTTTTCACTACCCTCATTTCCTTAAGCGGCGCTGGCGCAGCGGTAAAACGAACATCCGGGAACCCCTTTTCAAGGGCACTATATTCTTCATACGTCATAAACGAGCTGTCAAACCCGACAGCGCCGCTCAAATCTTTCATGAACGACTTTTTTTCATTGAGCTCGACTGGCAAAGGAGAAATATTTCGGGCCATTTCAATATAGCGGCTATCGACAAATAACGTAGCGCCGGACGATTTCACAACCAA
This sequence comes from Chlamydiales bacterium, assembly GCA_036736085.1. Taxonomy (GTDB): domain Bacteria; phylum Chlamydiota; class Chlamydiia; order Chlamydiales; family SM23-39; genus SZAS-17. Next base: position 1,815 of record DAINNB010000206.1, on the reverse strand, counting down.
ATAGCCTTTAGAAAGGTTCAGTCCCGTAAGATAAAATAGATCGATCGGGTTTTCAATCATGAGCGCATCGAGCCGCCGCTCGCGGAGCACTTTTTGCAAACCCTCTATTTTACGTTGCATGGGACAACCATTCCATCATTTGCTCTTCCCGAACCTCTTTGCGAATCACGCGGCCCAAAGGATCATACACCGCATCTCGGCACGCCGACAGCTTCTCTTCAATGAGGGCCGCCTCTTGCAGACTATATACTTTTTTACGGCTTCTGCAAAGACGGCAAATCAAAGAGGCTGTTTTCTTCTCCATTTTCCATTGCGAAAAAAACGAGAGCGCTTCACCGGGCTCGAGTCCAACAGGCAAGGCGTCAATGACAAGCACCCTGCTTCCTAAAAGGCGGGCCTCTACTCCTAATTTCTTCAACTCGTCCACCCACTCGGCTCCCGCAAACGCCTCTTCAGCAGCAAGGCGGATCTCTAACGGTAAAAGCAAGGCCTGCACGTCGGGCGTTTTTCGCTCAATGTTCTCAAAAAGAAGCCTCGCTTCCGCCCCTTTCAGGTCTAAAAGAACGCAAGGGTCTCCTTCAAAAAGGGCCAAACTGCCAATGAGGGCTACCGGCGTCTTTTTCTCTCTTTGCGGAGAAAAAAGTTCAGGTTGAATAGCGCTGCAAGAAGCCTCATACACCGGAGCCTCTTGGTCCCAAGGCAAAACCGTCTCCTTAAACAAAAGAGGGGAGGTAAAAAAAGGCTCCGGCGCAAGACTGAAAGCGCTCGCAATCGCCCTTTCTACCAAACGGTACACTTTTGCATCATCTTGAAATCTTACATCTCTTTTTTGCGGATGAACATTGACGTCAAATTCATCGGGAGGAAGTTCCAAATACAGAACAACAGACGGATGTTTCCCTTCTGGCAACCTAGTTGCGTAGCCATCTTTCACAGCTCTCGCAATAACCGGAGAAAAAACAGGGCGCCGGTTCACAAAAACATACTGTCCGCTCCGATTGCCTTTCGCTTCTTCAGGCGCGCCAATCAGTCCATGAACGCCATATTCATCTCTTTCGCTTTTCACTTCATGAGAAAAGCTCCCCAAGACATCCTGCGCCCTCGCGCGCCAATCCGCAGCTGCATCCGCCTGGAAAACAACTCTCTCTTGGCTCACCAAGCTAAACGCAATTTCCGGCTGGGCAAGCGCAATCGTCTGTAGCGTCTTCAAAATCTGCGCACTGCTGCTCGCCGCCGATTTCTGAAACTTTTGTCTCGCCGGCACATTATAAAAAAGCGATCTGACATCGATCGTCGTCCCTCGGTTCCTTGCACAAGGCTCAACCGCAACAACTCTTCCTGCCTCTACCTCCAGACGGGTCGACTCTTCCCCATCCATCGTTTGCAGTTCAAGCAGCGATACCGAAGCGATCGCCGCCATCGCCTCCCCCCGAAATCCCATCGTGGCCAAACTAAGCAGATCGTCCGTCTGCCGGATCTTCGATGTCGCATGTCTCTCTAAGCAAGCCAAAGCATCATCCCGCCCCATCCCCACGCCATCATCTTCTACCCGGATCAACTGATGCCCCCCTCCCTTGATCTCAACACAAATCCGCAAAGCGTTCGCATCAATCGCATTCTCAACCAGCTCCTTCACCGCCGAAGCAGGGTTCTCCAACACCTCGCCTGCCGCAATTTGGTTGATCACATCCGATCGCAAGATTGCAATTTTTTTCGCCATCGTTTTTTTGCTTCTTCTTGGGACGTTGTCCCAAACCCTACCAAAGGACTTCTTCCTTTGGATTCCTATTTGTTTTTTTGATCGTTTTATACCCA
>DAINNB010000205.1:0-2716 GCA_036736085.1 Chlamydiales bacterium | reverse complement strand
TTTTGAGGTAAAGCCAACGCAGCCAAAAAACGATTCTTCAGGTTGTTTCGGTATAAGGCTGTTATCATGGCTAAAACAAACGAATCAGATCTTGTCTCTAATAGAAGGGCGACCCACGACTACGAAGTGCTAGACACTTGGGAAGCGGGAATTGTCCTTTTGGGCACAGAAATCAAATCTCTCCGTAACCATGGAGGCTCTTTGCAAGATGCCTTTATCGATGTAAGAGGCGCTGAAGCGTGGCTTTTGCAAGCCAGCATAGCTCCATATGGCTTTGGCAATATCCACAACCACGAAGAAAGACGCCCCCGAAAGCTGTTGTTGCATAAAAGGGAATTTGAAAAAATCAGACGCCAATCCTTAGAAAAAGGGCTCGCCATCATCCCCCTTTCCATCTATCTCAAAAAAGGGATAGCCAAGGTGAAAATAGCCCTTGCAAAAGGGAAAAAGCTCCACGACAAACGAGGCTCTCTCAAAGCAAAGGAAGACACCCGTGCAATGGACCGAGCGCGCAAAGGCTCGTACGACTCTTAGAGGCTGTCCACGAGAGACTATAGAAATAATTCCCCTCGTGGTATGAACATAATAAATCAACCAAGGGGCAGCGTATGTTAAAATTCCCCATGAAATTTGAAGTCACCTCCACAGCGACAAGCGGTATTTTAAGCCAATGGACAGCCCAAGCAGACTCCCTTCCACCGATCCCCAGCGCTATTCCTCCTGAGTTTTCCGGTCCTGGTGGCGGATATTCTCCTGAGGATCTATTCGGGATCGCTATACTTAATTGTCTGATCTCAATGTACAAAGTATACTGCGAAAAATCAAAAATTACATTCAAAAGCATAGAAGGAAAGGCGATCGTCGTGGTCGATAAATCCCCTTCCGAGCCCTCTTTTGTCGTCACAGAAGTAAATTTTTATATTGACGTCGCAGGGGTTAGCCACCAAGAAAAAGCTAAAAGTCTTTTTGACCAAGCAGCGAAAGATTGCCCCCTTGGCAACTCGATCAAAGCGGGTAAAACGTTCCATATTAACATTTCATAGCTGAAAATCTTCTCAACGATTAAAATGAACAGGTACAGAAGGAGTGATCTGTATGAAGACCTGGATTGGATGGATTTGTATGCTTGGAATGCTCTTAAACGGCGGCAAGGCCTTTGCTGCTAACCGCTCTGCAACCTCTGAAAAACCTCTTGTTCTCATTCTTATAGGCCCTCCAGGCGCAGGAAAAGGAACCCACGCCGGACCGCTGAGCGAACAGTTTCATCTACCCCATATTTCCACAGGTGACCTGTTTAGAGAAAATATTAGAAATCAAACTCCCCTGGGGCAAAAAGCTAAAGAATTTATTAACAATGGCAAACTAGTTCCAGACGAGCTGGTCCTCGATATGCTCTTTGCTAGGATCTCAGAGCCAGATTGCAAATCAGGTTATATCCTCGACGGATTTCCCCGAACTCTTTCTCAAGCAAAAGCCTTAGACGCAAAAGTCAGTGCAAATAATCAACTTATTGCTTTAAATTTCGATGTCCCCGATTCGGCTATTGTTGAGAGAATTACAGGCCGATTCATGTGTAAGGAATGCGGGCGCCCTTATCACAAAACATTCGATCCTCCACCTGAATCAAATCATTGCGGAACTTGCGATGGAGATCTATACCAGCGCGATGATGACAAAGCTGAAGTAGTCATGAAAAGACTAGAAGTGTACCACCAGCAGACAGAGCCTGTTCTTACCTATTTTTCTCAAAAGAAAGGAGTTCTACGCGAAATTGATGGACTCACCTCAAAAGAACAAGTCTACCAACAGGTCCTAAGCGCCCTTCCAGCCTTAACCTCTGCTAGATAAGCTTTTGAAGATAAGCTATTCAGGATAAATTCGATTAAAAAGATTAAGCATTTCCTGTTGACCGCTGTTTCCGAATAAGAGCATTGATCTCTTGTTTCTCCTAATCGACTAACAAAAGTCAGCTCACGTTCCAGCCCAACGAATGAGACCCATTGACTCTTGGATCTTGCCAAAATTTTGCAAAGACCTCTTGGTTGATAAGCACATCCGCTTTAGCATTACGCAAATGATCATCAATCGACACAGTTAAGCGGTTTTTCCTCTCATTCCATTAAAAATCTGAGTCACGCAAGACGCTTGGTCTGCCTCAGATCCGGTAGTTGTACTGATTAATCGTATTTGCATTGCGCGAATACAACCATGAGAACCATGTCTAACCTCATAGTCAACCGAGCGAACATTATTCCTCGATCGATCGGCGCTCGATTCTCTCCAATCAAGAAACACAGTTTTTCTTTTACAGAAAGATCTATACCAATGTACGGATGACCAAACACCGCTGAGCATGCACTCATCAAATCTCCTTAGGGTTATAAAACAAACTATCTCGCGAACTTAAATACTTTTTATCAATCGTTTTACGATACTTCCTATATCTGAAGGCATGCTATCAATTAAATAGTGCGCCCGCAGCTCATTTATACCGAAGAATGCTCAACAATCGACTTATAGACGGGATTGAAAGCTGCCTAAAATCGACTGCCATAAAAAAAGGGGGGGGAGGAGTATCGCGAGGCAATCCCTCCCCCTTTATGGCAGTCGATTTTGGGTGCTTTGAACCCGTCTATAAGTCGATTCTTGAGCTTTCTTCGGTATATAGTGGTTCCGGTTGAAAGGCCCCCAAGATTTTTGTTTTGACGGTTCAATT
>DAINNB010000204.1:0-2769 GCA_036736085.1 Chlamydiales bacterium | reverse complement strand
AGCTGTGGGAAAACGTTTTGATCCTCAAAATGAAAAGTTTGAAAAGGATCTGCATGAAGAAAGAGCTCGTCTTGTAGAATATTTTTATACGATTTATCAGGATCATAGACTATTCGTGGAAGAAAAAGGAATCGTCCCAGGAGGAGATCAAATAATTCCTGCAGATGCTGAAAAAATGGAAGATTTTGTTACATCAATGATGACACTTTGGAGTCCAATTAGCCAAGAACTGTCAAAAATTGGATCTTATGATTGTCTAGCTACTTTGCGATCTTTAGCTTCACTTTCTCCCGAGCAAATCACCGTATTTTTCTCATCAAAGGACCCGACTGAACTTCCTCCATTTATTCCTGTTGAACAAAGGAAAGAGATTGTTTTGTCCGAAAATGAGCAACAGATCCTTAAAGAAAAAGTATTTCCTGAAGTGTATGGCATGACCTTGAAGTTTATGAATGACCTTTTGGAAACCAAATTAAAGGATTTAGATAGGAATACGCCCTCTTCTTATCCTCAGTTATTGTACATCCGTTCTTTGATCTTTGATGAAAAATTTCCTCCTTATCTCTCTTTTCAAGAAGAATTTTTGGCAAAATTGACCGAAGCTGTCCCATTTCAAAATGAATTTCAGAAAAAATATGCATTTGATTGCATGATAAAAGCTGTTTTCCAAGAGCTTGTCCGCATAAAGAAGATCGCTTACTATAATCCCGATTTTGGGTTTCGTTTTAGTCCTCAGCATTGTATCTTCTGTTAAAAAACAGAGGAATTTGGTCCATGTTCTGGAAAAAAAAGAAAATCGTTTCCGCCGCGTACTCGGGGCCAATAGAAATATTCGCTCGCCATTGTATTTACTCTTCCATCAGCCAGCATAAAGAGCGGCCTGAGGGGTTTTCTCGAGAAGCTTGCCATCGAAATTTTCTCAATACTCTCGATCCTGACAAAGCCCATGTGACTTATTTTTTGGATACAGCCAAAGGCTTTTTGTCAGATCATTTTTTATCGGGATCTGAAAACATTGTGCAGGTGCAGTCAGGCAGCGAGGCTAAAGCTTTTTTGGATTTATTGGCCTACGTTGAAAAGCTGAACTTGCATCCAGGAACGATTCTTTATTTCGTTGAGGATGATTATTTGCACCGCGAAGGCTGGCTCGATGTTCTTAGAGAGGCTTTTGAGCTTCCGGAAGTGGACTACGCGACGCTTTACGACCATCGGGATAAATATTTTTTTGCATCCTATCGCAAGTTGACATCTAAGATTTTTTATACGCCTTCTTGTCATTGGAGGCAGACCCCATCGACGACCAATACGTTTGCTGTCCGCTACAAAACCCTCATGGACGATTTGGCCGTCCATCGCAAATTCTCCGAAGGGAGAAAAATCAGCGCGGATCATGATAAATTTTGTTATCTACAGAAAAAAGGCTCTTTACTCGTCTCTTCTCTTCCGGGCTGGTCTACCCACTGCGAGCCCAAATTCGCTTCTCCTTGTGTGGATTGGGACAAATTGCTAAAATCTTCCCAAAAAGGTGCTTTATGAATGTTGTCAATACGTTAGTTTTAGAATCCAAACAGGCCAAACTCCTCAGAAATGGAGCTCTTGTCATCTTATGCAGCCTCCTCATCGCTCTGTGCAGTAAAATTTCTATTCCTCTTTTTTTTACTCCTGTTCCGCTAACGATACAAAATTCTCTTATCCTCTTTTTTGCTGTCCTCTTAGGAAGTAAAAAAGGCTCCTCTTCTGTTGCTTGCCTTCTCGCTCAAACCGCCATGGGCTATTCCGTCCTCTCCTCCGGAGCCATCGGCCTAGCCAGCTTCGCAGGTCCAACAGGCGGCTACTTACTCGGCTACCTCGCTGCCGCATTCCTGACAGGTCTCTTAGCCGAGCGCTGCCAGAAAAAAACGGCCACCCACGCTTTCCTCTTCATGGCCGCAGGCAATCTCTTGATCTATGTTCTCGGAGCGCTTCATCTCTCCACCTTTGTCGGCTATACGTCTGCTTTCTGGCTCGGCGTAGCTCCTTTTCTTTTAAGCGATCTTTTTAAGCTCCTTCTTGCAGCCAAGGCTTTGCAATTGCTCGGCTGGAATAAGTAATCTTTTTTGGGGCTTTGCCCCAAACCCCACCAAAGGACTTCGTCCTTTGGAATCCTGTTTGTTTTGAACGCAAGGCGAGGCGTCTTGCGTTTCATTCAGATCTCAGTGTTAAAAAAATCTTTTGTCTAAATTAAAGATTCTTTAAGGTGTTCTCTCTGACCAATAACAGAGAGGGGTTATGTCTATAGAAGGTGATCCAAGCGATAGTTGCGGCCATGTGTCGGCCCTTGGAGAAGAGAGATGGGGGGAGCTAGATGAAAAAGATGGGTTTGAAGACGTTCAATGTCGCGTAGACAATCTGTTTCAATCTATTTATCCTGCAGCTTCTTCCCCTGAGCCTTTTATATTTCATGATTGGTACAAAAAGTACATCGATGAAGAGGTGAAAGACTATGACGAAGGTTGGGACGAAGGGCCTGCAACTTCAATAAGTTCTAAAGAACCCTTGGATCCTTTTTCTTTTTCTACAGAATCGTGGTATGAGCGAAATTCTCTCTCGCTCCGCAGCTGTTCGCAAAAACTTCCGACTTTAGGAAAGTCTCGTCACGAGGTTTTGGTTTTGGGGATTAATGGCATTAATACAAGTTTGAAAGAAGCCAGACTGCATCAGGCCTATTTAAAAAGCTTGATTGAAGGTGATACTGGAATTGATTTTATTTATAATCATTCCAACTCTGCG
>DAINNB010000203.1:0-2785 GCA_036736085.1 Chlamydiales bacterium | reverse complement strand
ATTAGAACATTATCCCCCTTTATATTTGCCGGCATAGCGCATGTTACTCGCCGCTGTCATATTATTGTGGAATCTGGCTTTGAAGGATAAAAATAGTTTTAAGCTGGGCGCAAAACAATTTTTAGGTTTGACCCTCTTTGCCATCTTCGGGATGTATTTGACAAACGCTTTCGAATTTTGGAGCCTCCAACACCTTTCGGCCGCTAAAACATGCTTTATCTATAGTTTGTGTCCATTTTTCTCCGCTCTATTTTCCTACCTCCATTTCAAAGAAAAAATGAACGCAAGAAAATGGCTCGGCATGGCGATCGGCTTTGTTGGGTTTATCCCTGTTTTGGCCATGCAAAAAGGGTCTGAAGAGCTGATTTCGGGCATGAGCTTTCTATCGTGGCCAGAACTTGCCATGATGGGCGCTGCTCTATGCACCTCTTACGGATGGATTTTACTCAGAGTGTTAGTCAAAGATTCCATTTCTCCTTTGATGGCCAATGGCTTTGGAATGCTTATCGGAGGGCTGATCGCGGTTTTCCACTCGTATCTCGTCGAACCATGGAACCCTATCCCCGTCTCGTCTTCAGGACTCCTCCCCTTCGCCCAGGGCATTTTGATCATGACACTGATCTCCAACATCATTTGCTACAATCTCTATGGGATGATGCTCAAAAGGTTTACAGCAACCTTCGTCTCGTTCATGGGTTTACTAAGCCCTATTTTCGCTTCGCTGAATGAATGGCTTTTTATTGGCACAGCACCGTCGCCGATCATCTTTTTATCGACAGCGATCGTCTCTTGCGGTCTTTGGATTGTCTATAGTGCAGAACTTAAGCAAGGATATATCCGAAAAGCAGAAGAGGTTGCTTCTCAGTAAAAAGACTCGACCATCAAAAGGGGGGATCCCCTTTTGATGGAAGAGAAAAACATATACTTCTTATTGCAGCCTTAAATACAGAAAACAAGCTTATACAAAGCTGCTAAACCGACTAAAACGTAAATAATGCGGGCAACGGCTTCCATGTTGCCAAAAATCACGTTGACTAAGTTGAATTGGAAAAGACCAATAAGTCCCCAGTTCAAGCCGCCGATGATCAATAAAATTTTTGCGATCGTATGCACGATATGATGGTTCTTCATAATACCCACTCCTCAAATAAAGGGTTGTTTCCTACACAACCTCCTCATAAAAACAACAGGGATATTTTGTAAATAACCTTTTTTCATTAACCTAAAATAGAAGGATATTCTTCAACTTGCTTCATTTTAAAAGAACGCCCCCACCCTACAGACCTCTCTTCCCATGAACTTCTTATAATTTCAAAGTCATCGGCATCTCGGGCAATTCCTGTGCTATCGTCCCTAGTTAAAGAAAAGTGCATCTCTGTCAAATAGCCAGGACTAGATCTAAATAATTCATAAGCAATTCTTTTCACAGCCAAACACCCCTCTTTAATCTCCTTTTTTTCTTCTCCTACAACAACGGCTTCCACATGAAATACATTGTGAAGGATCGAATCATCCTGAACAAAGTCATCCTCTCGCAAAGAACATAGACCCTCCTTAGACTCTGGCTCGAGGTCCGCCCTTTTTTCCCAAACCGTCCAAATTTTTAGATGGGTCAACTCTTTACAAGGATTCGAACTGGAATAAAACTCTCCGTCCTTGGCCAAATAGATATAAAGAGGAGCTGGTTGGGTCAAAAGATCTTGTTTTCCTTTCCAAGCGCATACATGGTGGTAAGAGCCATTGATTTTTCTTCCCCCAATGACCTCGCCATTGACAAGAGGTTCATTTCGCAAATATTCATAACAGATAACACTCATTGCTCACCTTCAATAAAAAATGAGAACAGACTACCTTCTCGTAAATTTTGGGTCAAAAAAATAGTTGTCCGAATTGAATTTTTCTAGGCGAGGGGTTAAACTTGTGTGCATGACGTTTTTTCTTATAGAACAAAGACTTGGCGAGCTGATCCCCTCCAGAAACGATCCTCTGATCCTGGCAGCCCGCTATTCTTTGCTAGCTCCAGGCAAACGTCTCAGGCCTCAACTCGTCTTGGCCGCCGCCGAAGCGTTTGGTGCAAAAGCAGAAATCGCTTTGGATCCCGCTTGCGCAGTCGAGATGGTCCATACGTATTCTCTCATTCATGATGATCTGCCGTGCATGGACGATGATGATTTAAGAAGAGGGGTCCCCTCTTTGCATAAAGTGTATGGCGAGGCCATCGCCCTTTTAACCGGCGATTACCTTTTAACTTATGCTTTTGAAATCCTTTCGAAAGCCCCCTGTTTATCTGCAGAGCAGCGGCTCGAACTCATCCAAACGCTAGCTTACGCCGGAGGCTCCGAAGGGATGATTGGAGGCCAAGCCATCGATATTGCATCCGAAGGAGTCGAGATCGATCAAGAAACGCTCATCAAGATGCACGAGGGCAAAACGGCGGCTTTGCTCGCCGCTTCCTTAACATGCGGCGCTATCGTAGCCAACGCTTCAGAAGAAGAAAAATCAAAAATGCATCTCATTGGAATGGAAATTGGCTTGGCCTATCAGATTCTCGACGACATTTTAGATGCGACGCAAACAACAGAAAAACTCGGAAAGCCAGCCGGTTCTGATGCGAAAAAAAACAAACCGACTGCCGTTAGCGTATATGGCTTAGAAGGGTCCCGAAAAAAACTAGAAGACATAACAAAAAAATTATCCTTGCAAATCGAGACGCTTCCTAAACCTTTGCAAGACAGACTCAAACTTCTTCTTCATCGGTCTCATTGAATGTATCTATCTATTCTTT
>DAINNB010000202.1:0-2846 GCA_036736085.1 Chlamydiales bacterium | reverse complement strand
GAGGCTGAATACACAGTAGATAAATGCGACCGAATCTATTTTTACGCGGCCGAGTGGAAAGATATGTTGTCAAAGAGTGAATGGCTGTTCTTTCAAGGTGCTTTTGACAAAGGCGACCAGGCTAGCAAAAGCTGTATTTTTTAATCCTCCTCCTGTCCCGGAAGGAGAGGAACCGAAAGTAGATAAAAAAGCGAGCAGGATCAAAATAGGGGGGGTAAGCGTACCAATATCGACCGAATTGAATCCTGTTGTCGTCATAGCGTACATCACTTGAAAAAATCCGATCATTCCCTCTCGAAAAAGCGATGAGCGGTCTGTGATGGTCTCCAAGCCAAAAAACAAAAAAGTTCCGAGAGTTAAAAATAGGCCTGAGACGGTTAAAATCACCTGCGTGGTAAAAGAGAGGGAGCGGTTTTCCTGGGTCCATTTTTTATAAAAATCTAGAGAAACAATGAACCCGAGGGAGCCCAAAATGGCTAAGACAGCAAGGACCAGATTGCAAGCGATGTCTGTTTGAAAAGAGATAAATCCATCGCTAAAAAGGCTCAAGCCCGCTGTGCAAAAGGCCGAGACGCTGTGAAATAGACCGTTCCAAGCCCAATGTTCAATCCCTTTTTGCCAAAAGATTAGGCTTAGTGCAATCGCGCCTAGACATTCGCAGAGGAAAGAGAAGATGATCACAGAAGAAATAAATTCTTGGATCGAAAAATCCTTGGGGAAGGCAAAAGAGCTAGCACCGATCTTTTTTCGATAAGCGGATAGTTTTTGCGATGTGCAAAGGAGGATAAAGGAGCTAAACGTCATGTAGCCAATGCCTCCTAATTGAACAAGGAGCAAAATGACAGCCTGACCGAGAAAGTTATACTCCCTGCCGATATCGATCGTGGCAAGGCCTGTTGTGGACACAGCGGAAATTGCTGTAAAATAGGCGTCGAGAAGTTTGATCGATCCGACATGGCAGATCGGAAGCGACAGGATCAGGCATCCAACGATGGAATAAAGAAGATATCCAAGAACCAAAATCTTGGCGGGATGAAGCCGTTTCATATTTTTTTATATAGAGGGGAGGTGGATTTGTGGCAATATGGTTATTCAGGTTGTTTCGGTATACCGCTCGTGACTCAAAAATGGATTACTCTAAAGCGGGGGTAGTATTGCTCTTGATATAACCCGCTTTGTGGTAATCGATTTTTCAAGTTGTTTCGGTTGGTTTGGTTTGTCCGGTCGTTTGGTATTTTAAGTGATATAAAGCGCCGCTTGCTAAAACAGCTGATGCGATGAGAAGGAGCGCTGGGCTGGCAATCCAGCCCGTTTCGTGGTAGAGCCAAAGGCCGAGGGCGGGAATGGAGGCGCCGATGAGCCGATCGCCCAGGGCAGCGCCCATGGCGCAAACCATGAAACGGCGCCCTGCGGGAGCCGTCTCCATCGCCCAGGCATGATAAGGGGCGGCCAGACATACGCCGATCACAGTAAATGTAATGCGCACGCTGCCGGCTATCCATAAGTCGGCCCCTTCGAGTAAGAAGAACAAAGGAACCGCTAAAAGGGCGCCGAGAAATAGCGCTGTGAAAATGAATTTTTCTTTTTCAATGCGCAAGCTTAGCCAGCCGAATAGGGGAAGAAGGAGAAGATCGACGCCGAGGAGCAGCGTGTTTAGAGCTAAAGCCTCCTGCAAAGAGACTTTGCTGACGAGAGGCAAAAACCCATTGAGAAATGTGGATAAAAGATAGTAGTTGGCGTATGAAAACCCAGAGACTGCGGCGACGGCAAAAAAAGCCGCCCAGTCCCTCTTTTCCCACTTTCTTTGTTCTTGCGGAGGGGGAAACGTTTCTTCTGATGAGCGTCTGATGAAAAGTCCAGCAAGACTCGCGAGTCCTCCAAACCAAAATAACCATCGCCAATGGGCGCCCCCAAGCAAAGTGGCTGCAAATGCCGCAAGAAAAATCCCTAAAATGCCCGAGGCATCAAATAAACTGCTCATAAGCCCCCGTTTTTTCTTTTCCGTGTGTTCTAAGAGAAAAAGGGCGCCCCCTGAACTCTCTCCGGCGGCAAAAAAGTTTTGCAATAGCCGTCCGCATGTTAGCAGGGTCGGCCCTATCCAGCCGGCTTCTTCAAAAGTGGGCAAGAATCCTATCGCCCCTGTTGTGCATCCCATGCCGAGCAGCGTAATGAAAAGGCAGAATTTGCGGCCCCATCGGTCTCCCCACTTGCCAAATACGTAGGCTCCTAAAGGTTTTGCCAAGATGCCTAAAGGCAAAAGCGCGTAGGCGGCAAGCAAAGAATAGACAGGATCGTTATGAGGGAAAAATAGCGGCGCTAAAAAAGGGATGAGAAACCCATAAATGGATTTGTCATAGTACTTTAATACATGGCCGATTATCGCGGATAAGTAGCGTCCCATATTAATTTAAATTGTGCCAATCTCTATACTGTTTAGCAAAATCCATGCAATTTTGAAAAATTTGCGAGCAGGCTTTCTCCTTTTCAGGAGTTGTATTTGGGTCAAAGCATCCTTTGAGACGATTGATCTTGCGGTGAGTTTTATGCTCTTCATTGAGACCGGTAAAATCATGTTGGCGGGAGAAGTTTTGCTGAGGCCATTTAGGTTCGATAGACATAACGATTTCCTTAGTTGAAACATGTTATGTTCACCGAAAAAAGATTTTTTCACACTTCCCACGCTAGTATTACCTAGATCGGGTCGTGAGGGTTAAGCTTTCGCTTTTTCAGCCCGTCTATTGGACAAGCACCCCTGGTGTACGGGCATCAGTTTAGCTTTGCCCGCCAAAAAGGGCAAGAGGGGGCGTTTTCATGCCACTTTTTTGGCGCAAAACGGCCGTTTTTCG
>DAINNB010000201.1:0-2885 GCA_036736085.1 Chlamydiales bacterium | reverse complement strand
GCTGGAAGGCAGGCATATCTCGCCCGCTCGCTTCAAAAATTGGCGCAAAAAGCCCCAAATTCTTTGAAGCAAAAGGCCGAGGCAAGTTTGAAAAGGAGACAATTGATCTTTAGCAGATGGGCGCTTGTCATGACCTATTTTGAAAGAGAGCTTTATCGCGATCCTGATCGGGACTTGAACCGTTTATGGTGGGACCTTGTTGAACGGTTTCAAAAAATTGCCTCTTCCGGCAGCATTCATGGCTGCGATTGGGCTGCGAAAATCCATATTGGTCTAGCTCCCGTGTATTACTTCAGCTATTTATTAGGAGAGTTTTTCGCTTCGTCCCTTGAAGAGAAAAGTCCAGATTTCTCTACGAAGCAAACGGGGGATTTTTTACATGAAAAACTTTTTTCCCCAGGGAATTCTTTAAGTTGGGATGCTTTAATCGAACATGTGACAGGCAAAAAACTAACGGCTGATGCATGGCTCGCTCAATTTACATAGATGTCGTTGTAAAATAAAATTTTATGTTCTACGCTCGTTGGAAGCTTCGTTATGACGCGGCTTTTTTTAAAGCAGAAAACAGGAAATTTTATGATGAAAAATCGTCTTTCGTATCTTGTTAGATATTGTACATTGTCGCTATTGGCTTTTACCTTTCAGGCAAGCGCTGAACACGCTGAGGGTTCTTCTGTCAGGCTCTCCGGCCACGTTCCTAGTAAGGTGTTGTCCCATGCAACGCATTTGGAGCGCGTTCATCCTGCTACCGAGATTCCGGTCGCTTTTGTCTTGCCTTTGCGCAATGAAAAAGAATTGGAGGAGTTAGTCCAGCGGATGTACGATCCGGCCGACGAAGAGCATTACGGCAAGTATTTGACGCCTGAAGAGTTCGTCGAGCAGTTTGCCCCGACTCAAGAAGATTATGAAAAAGTTATAGCTTACGTTCAAAGTTTAGGGCTGACTGTCACAGGGACACATGCGAACCGCACTTTGTTAAATGTTTCAGGCCCTTCAGCATCCTTAGAAGCTGCGTTTAATCTACAGCTGCACCATTATCAAAAAGCCAATGGCCGGGTATTTCATGCGCCCGACAATGACCCCGAAGTTTTAGCACCGATCGCTTCTATGGTTCGCGGGGTTGTGGGATTAGACAATCATGCTCGCCGCCATACCTATAATCGGCAAAAGGGGAGAGTAGAGGGCGTAGTTAAATCGGAAGTTTCCTCTTTAGCTCATCCTTCGGGTCCTGGAGGAGGTTATTCTCCCAGCGATATTTTGACTGCTTACAATCTCAATGGCCTATCGGCCGATGGGTCGGACCAAATCATTGCCCTTTTTGAGCTTGGGGGATATCTTGCGAGTGATATCAATGAATATACGAATCATTTTGGGCTGCCCCCTGCCAAATTGACCAATATTTTGGTCGATGGCGGTTCTACTGACGGGATCGATCCCGAAGTAACGCTCGATATTGAACTTGCGGTTGCGCTCGCCCCTGGCAGTCAAATTTATGTTTATGAAGGCCCGAATTCGGACCAGGGAGTGTTGGATACTTATAATCGGATTGCAACAGATAACCTCGCTAAGCAAGTGAGCACGTCTTGGGGAATGGGAGAAAATGTCTCGAGCCCCCATTATCTTCAAGCTGAAAATGCCATTTTCCTTCAGATGGCGGCGCATGGGCAAACGATTTATGCAGCTGCCGGCGACAGCGGGGCTTACGACAATTATCCGAATAATTCTGCCCTTGCGGTTGACGATCCTGCCTCTCAGCCCTACGTTATTGGCGTCGGAGGGACTAGATTGACGGTAGATGCAGGAACTGGCGCTTATAGCGGCGAATCTGTTTGGAACGATGGCACTGGCAATCGAGCTGGCGGTGGTGTAAGCGGATTTTGGCCGATCCCTTCATGGCAAAAAAATGTAGCTGGAATAGCTTCAACGACTCATCGGAATGTTCCTGATGTGGCGCTGAATGCAGATACAAATACAGGTTACGCCATTTATTATAATGGGCAATGGACAATCTACGGCGGGACGAGTTGCGCAGCTCCTCTCTGGGCCGCTTTTACAGCTCGAGTCAATCAAGAGCGGCAAGCCCTGCAAAAACCTTCTTTGGGTTTCGCGAATCCGTTACTGTACTCTCTTGCAGCGGGATCATCGTACGTGAAAGACTTCCATGATGTGATGTCGGGAAACAATCTATATTATCGCTCTCATAAAGGGTATGACAATGCTTCGGGATGGGGGTCTTTCAATGGAGCTCCTTTGCTTGCCAGTTTGACTCAGGGTGTGCAGACAGTTTCTCAATCCTCTCCATCTTTACACGCGACTGCGACCCTTTCTGGTTCTTTTATTAAAGGAAAAAACGCTAATTATACGATTGTTGTTGTTAATCAAGGGGATGCTCCGACTTCCGGTCCTGTCAGTGTAGCGATAACCCTTCCAACAGGTCTTTCTTATAAATCCTGGCGAGGTTCGGGATGGACTTTTAATGCAGGAACGCTGACTTGCAGCCGCAGCGACGTTCTGCAAGCTGGGGCAAGCTATCCTCCTATCACATTACAAGTTTATGTAAGCCGCGTTGCGCCCAATGGAGTAAGCCCGATAGTTACTGTGTCAGGAAGTTGAAGTTTATACCGCTCGTGACTCAAGAATCGGCTATTAGACGGGTTCAAAGCGCCAAAAATCGATCGCAGCAAAGTGAGTTGTATTGAGCAATACTACCCCACTTTGCTGCAATCGATTTTTGCCAGCTTTTAATCCCGTCTAACAGCTGATTTTTGAGTCACGAGCGGTATATAGTGCTTCCGGTTGAAAGGCACCCAATCTTTCCGTTTTAATGGTCTACTTTTCCAACTATTTTGCTAGGGTTCTATAATCTTCGAATAGTAACCCTATCA
>DAINNB010000200.1:0-2909 GCA_036736085.1 Chlamydiales bacterium | reverse complement strand
AGCGCCTCGAGGGATTGCAACGCAGCGCGTAATATTTTGGCCCTCGGACTAGATGACCTGAGCGCAAGCTCTAGAAGCCCTACCCTTTACGGAAGGGAGTAGTCACTTCATACGGCCTTTTTTTTCCATAGGCACCATTCGACCCACTTTCTTATTTCTACAAAACCAAATGCTGCTAAAAACACAAGGAGAGGATATCTCCAGTGCTCTAAATCCATGGGAACTGAATGAAACAATGTTGGGGCGAAGTAGACGATGGAGCACTGAAGAACTATTCCAAGAGCTACTCCAAAAAAAATAAGAGGATTGATCGTAAAACTTCTTAAAAAATTTTTAAAAAATGGCTCTGATTCTTTTTGAGCTTGGACTCCGTTAGCCCACTGCGCGACAACAACGGATGTAAAAATAATAGTCGATACCGTTTCAACTGAGTAGGCGCCAATAAGATATATATAGAGGAAAAAACAGATGAGTCCCACAACGACAGCAAAAGTCAAAATGCGAATCATCTGTGCAAGATCAAAGAATTGTTTTTCCGGCCTTCGCGGCTTTTCTGTCATGACATCGCCCTCCTCTTTAGCAAAGGGGAAAGTCTTATCCAAGACGCCGTCAGTTACAAGATTAATCCACAGAATTTGAATCGCAACAAGAGGAAGTGGCAGGTTGCTTAAAATAGCAAGAGCAATTAACAACACCTCTTGCAGAGAAGTGGAAATAAGATAATAGATCACTTTTCGAATATTGCAGGCAATCACTCGGGCATTTCTGATCGCTTCCACGATAATCCTCAAGTTATTGTCCGTGATTACCATTTTCGATACACTCTTGGCAGCCTCGGTACCGCCTCCCATGGCAATTCCTATATCCGCTGCCTTTAAGGCCGGAACATCATTAACCCCATCGCCCGTCACTGCAACAATTTCTTTCGATTCCTGTAAGAGTTTAACTACTCGATATTTGTGTTCTGGAAGAATCCTAGCTAAAACCGTAGTCATTTTCAAAGCTTCAAGAAGATGCTCATCAGAAAACGTTTCTATTTCTTTACCGGTAAGGATCTTGTCATTTTCCGCCCAAATTTCCACCTCTTTTGCCACAGCTTTTGCTGTCATAGGGTGATCACCGGTAATCATCACCACGCGAACGCCTGCTTTCTTGGAAGCAATAACGGCTTCTTTTACTCCTTCCTTAGCTGGATCTAGAAACCCCACTAGCACGACGATTTTGATTTTCCAAGAAGCGGGGTCGTGATTATTTTCCCATTTCCCTGCGCCAAAAGCAATAACTCTAAGACCTTGCTCAAGAAACGAGGTGAAAGCGCCATCTAACTCTTTTAGTTCCTCTTTATTTTCGACTTTTTCTTTTAAGGATTCGAAAGCGCCCTTGATTAACAGTTCTTCCGTATCGTTTATTTTATTTGCTGTTGCCATTAACATAAGGCGCGTGTCAAAAGAATGAGTCCAGCTGCGAGGATGTCCGTCTCGGATCCCATCGTATCCCTCCACCCACTTAGAAAGAGCTACATCCAAGGGGTCCCCCGATCCGTCATGAGAATCGTTACAAAGCGCCGCTATCATCTTCAGTTTTTCTGGCTCTTGGGAATAGACTTCTTTGACAATTAACTTCCCTTCTGTGATTGTTCCTGTTTTATCAGAGGCGATAATCGTAACGCTGCCTAATGTTTCAACAGAAGGCAGATAACGGATGAGCGCCTGTCTTTTACTCAAAGCTAAAGCCCCGAGTACCATGACAAGTGTAATCACGATAGGGAGCCCCTCCGGAACTGCTGACACTAATGCGGCTAGTAAAACATAACCAATATCCAAAACAGCTCTTTCCTGAAGATATCCTACGACTCCCAACAAAAAAAAATTCGCAATGAGCAAAATAACGTACCTTCGTGTAAAAAACTTAAGAGCTTTATTTAAGGGAGTTTCGGGAGAGGCCTCTTTAGCCTTTTCTGCGATGGATGCAAGATAAGTCTTTGCACCCGTTTTTGCTACCACTCCATGCCCAGAGCCTCTTACTACAACAGTCCCTGCTAAGAGTGTATTGCCAAGATCATAAGGGAGGCTATTTTCTGGATGAATGACAGCATGATCTTTAATGATAGGAGCAGACTCTCCCGTCATCGGAGATTCATCGATCATGAGACCTGTACTTTCAGTGAGTCTAACATCGGCTGTTACCACTTCGCCTTCATGAAAAATTACATAATCGCCTGGAACAAGTTCTGAAGAAGCGATAGAAATAAACTTACTATCCCTCATTACCTGGTTTTTACTTTCCGTCATTTTCTTCAGTGCAGCAATTGACGCTTCTGCTTTGAGCTCCTGCCAAAACCCAATCAATCCGTTGACTAAAATAATGCCATTGATAACTAGGAAATCCGTCCATTCTCCTATGAGAACGCTCACTAAAGAAGCAGCAAAAAGAATGTAAATAAGACCGCTATTAAATTGTCTAAAGAGAATCTTAAACTTGCTGATTTTTTCTTCTATAAGGACATTTTTTCCAAACTGTTTTTGCCTTTTTTCTACTTCTTCACTACTAAGGCCTTGAGGGGATGACTCCAAACGTTTGAATGCTTCTTCAATCGATAAAGCGTGAAAAAGATCAGGCTCAGCCAAAAGCGCCTCATTTTCTGTATTCGACAATGAATTCAAAAAAACATATAACCTGTTATCAAATCAAGCTCAAATCCTAAAGCTCAAAAGAGGGAAAGAAAATGAAGACTAAAGAAGCCCCACATATTCTCAATCCCGAAGAGCTCAAAGCTATTCATGCCTACTGGAGAGCGGCCAACTATCTATCAGCAGGACAAATCTATCTTCTAGACAATGCCCTATTGCATGAACCATTAAATATCAAGCACATCAACCCGCGCCTGCTGGGACACTGGGGAACACCTC
>DAINNB010000199.1:0-2911 GCA_036736085.1 Chlamydiales bacterium | reverse complement strand
GGCGAAGGTGAAGGCCTAGGGAGATTTCTGAAGGGTGGTTGAGCTAGATACGGGAGTGAGAAAGGATGTGGTCCATGTTGGCGGATGTTTTTCGTTTGATCCCACGTATGCGAACATAAGCGTAGAGGAGAAAAATTGCAGTGTTGCCCTCAAATCGAAGCATCTTATCATAACTGAACGTATAGTCTTTAATGCGGTGGTTGGAGAGATCGTAATACTTTACCTCGTCTTTTCCTATGATATGAGCAAGCTTTTCAATCTCTTCGCGAGAAACTTCAGGGAGACGTTCTTGCAACACGGCTCGAGCCTTATCGATAGCGCCTGTGAGAAGGTCGATGAGCTTTTCTGTCTCGCCGGAGCGGGTTTTGAATTTTTTCCCGTCGGAACCTAAGACGAGGCCGAAGGCGACGTGCTCTGCTTGCACTTTTACGGGATCGAGCCAGCCTATTTTCTTCGCGGCGGCGAAGAGCATTTGAAAATGGAGACTTTGCCCAGCATCGACGACAGCGATGATCCGATCTGCTTTTTCTTCAAAGATCCGATGTCTTAGAGCCGCTAGATCGGTGGTATCGTAATTAAATCCCCCGTCAGATTTTTGGATCATAAGAGGAAGCGGATCCCCTTCTCGATTGACAAACCCCTCTAGAAAGACACATTTTGCTCCATCAGAGAGAGAGATAAGTCCTTTTTTCTCAAATTCATCGACGATTTCTTTGAGAAAAGGATTATAGAACGATTCGCCTCGCTCGACAAGCTGAGCATCTAACATCCGGTAGATCTCGGCAAAACCTCTTCGAGAAACATCACAAATGAGCTTCCAAGCATGCATCGCTTCAGGATCGCCAGCTTGCAGCTGCACGACTTGCAGCTGAGATCGTTTTTTGAATTCAGGATCTTCATCGAACCGTTTTTTCGCAGCGCGGTACCACGCCATCAAAGAAGCTAGATCCGTCTCTGTTTTCCCTTTGAGTACATCAGGAGCTGATTCAAGCATGTACGTGATCAACATGCCAAATTGCGTGCCCCAATCTCCAATGTGATTTAAACGAAGCACATGGTGGCCTAGAAACTCAAACAGGCGGGCAAGACAATCGCCTATGATCGTGGAACGGATGTGCCCTACATGTAGTTCTTTCGCCACGTTAGGGGAAGAAAACTCAACGATGATTTTTTGCTTTTTGGAAGGGACGACAGCGCCAAGCCTTTTATCCGCCAATTGCTCGTTGAGCTGAGAAGACAAGTAGGCAGGACTCAACGTAAAATTAATGAACCCAGGGCCTGCGATCTCGATCTTAGCACAATGATCTTTTATCGATGCATCGAGATGGGAAATAATTTTTTCTGCAAGAGAGCGGGGAGAAGTTTTTAATACCTTGGAGAGCCCTAATGCAATGTTGCATTGATAATGGCCAAATTCTTCTTGCGCGCAGGGAGATATTTCAGCGTCGTCTACGGCCAGAGCACATGCGCTCTGGACAGCGAAGGCCACAGCGCGTTGAAAAGAAGCTAAAAGAGTTTCCATTAATTTTCTGTGCTGTGATGAAAAATCGGAGGGAAAACCCGTTTGCCTATCCGGTATTTAATTCGATAATCGGCCAGCGCGAGCGCCGCATTATGGGTAGATTCCCGATTTTTCTCAGCAATTTCGTAGATGGCTAAAAGCGTATCGTAAATGCGATGAGCTTTTTCTCGCGGCCAAGTCGGCAGATAACCAGTCTCTTCCAACTCAGCGGATACGTTTAACAAACCACCCGCATTGATCACGAAATCAGGCGCATATAAAATCCCTTTCTCGTCTAGCATGTTCGCATGATGGTCTCGATGCAATTGGTTATTCGCAGATCCTGCAATCGCCCGGCAGCGGAGGTGAGGGATTGTTTGATCGTTGATGATCGCTCCTAAAGCGCAAGGCGCTAGTACATCGCAATCCACTTTTAAGATTTGGTCGACGGAAACCGTGCGGGCTCCATATTTGGCCGCTAATTTTTTCGCTTTGCTCTCATCGATATCCGATAAAATGAGGTCAGCTCCCGCCCAAAAAAGATAATCGCAAAGAACCGCTCCCACATTGCCAAGCCCCTGAACTGCGACAATTTTCCCTTCTAAAGAATCAGAGCCAAACAGTTTTTTTACGCTCGCTTGAATGCCTCTAAACGTCCCCCATGCAGTAAACGGACCTGGATCCCCGCTGCTTTTTTCATGAGGAAGACCGACGACATATTTCGTGGCTTTGCGCACAATTTTTACGTCTTCTGTCGAACAGCCCACGTCTTCTGCGCAGATGTATTGACCGCCCAAACTCTCTACAGCAGCCCCAAATGCCATGAGGAGCTCAGGAGTTTTATCTTTCTTAGGATCAGCGATAATGACGCTCTTTCCTCCACCGAAACCCACATCGGAAATGGCCGACTTATACGTCATTCCCTTCGCCAAACGGAGAACATCTTCTAAAGCCGCATCGAATGTTTCGTATGGCTGGATCCGAATGCCGCCGAGAGCAGGGCCTAGAGTTGTATCATGAATGGCAATGATGGCGGTCAGCCCCACCTTGGGATGAGAAACTTTAACTACCTGTTCATATCCTTTAATGGGCAATTTTTCTATCTGCAAGCCAGAAAGCTTTTGCGCTTCTTGGATCAGATTGCCGAGCGTTTGCTTAGCGTCTTGTTTAGCTTCTACTGTATGCGTCATGAAAATACCCCAAATTTTTGTATTTATACCGAACAGATAGATCAAAAAAATCTTGTCCAAATATACCACGTTTGCCAGGAATAATCAAGCAAAGAGAGGCTGTCCAGAAACCTTTGGCCCATCGACTCAAAAGACAAAAAATCACTTACAAAGAACGTAAATAATTGATTTTTAACAAGTTAAAGTAAATCGCAGCGCAAATCTACGAAATCGAGACTCT
>DAINNB010000198.1:0-2921 GCA_036736085.1 Chlamydiales bacterium | reverse complement strand
AGCCCCTTTAAAGGACTGTCCCCCTTAAAAATCCCTTTTTACTTTGTATGTATTTTCCTGACGAAAAATGCATATTTTTTTTGAAAAAACGAACAAGGGATTTTAAAGGGCGCTAGTCCTTTAACGGGGGTTGGGGCAGAGCCCCAACTTTACTCGCATGGAGAAAATATCCCATTTTAGGAGGTAAAAAATAAAGGCCTTCTCAGAAAAGAGGAAATGAGGTAAATTACTCCATGCATTCTCTTTTTCTATTCAAAGGCTTAAAATATGGATATTTCTTCTGATTCTTCTTTCTCTGATCTCGAACAAAACTCCGAAATGGAGCCTGTAGTGGCTTCTGTTGAGGAAAGCAGTGTAAAAAAAACAGATGATGGAGGAGGAGCGTTTCGGCAAGAAATGAGCGCAGCTTTCCAACAATTTGTTGACAAGTTCTCTGCTCTTCCGACGCCTGAGGAGAAAATTGCGTTCGGGCTCCAATTTATGCGCAGTTCGATTTCCCAAGAGGGCAGCCCGCGCTTTCGAGAGTTTTGGGAGGCCCGCAAGTGGCTCCTGCCTCGTTTCAAAGAAAACATTAACCCCGCGATCCGATCGACCCTTTGGGCCGAGTATGTTGAGTTGACGGTCGAAGCTCGCCGGTTAAAAGAAATTTTGGAAGAGCAAAGCGCTTTTGCGATGGAGCAAATCGACTTGGCCATTCAAGCGCTTGAGAAAGATGTCGAAAATTTAGAAACGCTGCTCGGTCAAGCGGAGGAAGTAAACTTTCCGCAAAACTGCCAGACGGTCCGTCAAAAGAGCGCGACCTATAATGCAGTGCAAAGCGAGCTGAATTTTTTAAATACGCTGGCTAGCCGTTTAAACGGTCTTCGCAAGGAGATTTTAAAAACGGAAATGCGAGTTCGCTTCAAAACAAAATTCTTCAAGCGCCTTTCAGAGCTTGGCGATCATATTTTCCCTAAACGAAAAGAGTTGATTGCAGAAGTGAGCGCGGAATTTGAAAAAGACGTTGAGTCGTTTGTTTCAAAGCATTTTAAAGATGGCCAGATCGTTGGCGCGCCTTACTATGTGCTTCGCGAAGAGATCAAGGCTCTTCAGGGCATGTCAAAAGTTTTAACGCTCAGCAGCGGCGGATTTAGCCGTACGCGCCTCAAGCTCAGCGAGTGCTGGGATCAGGTGAAAGCGGTTGAGAAAGAGCACAAGAAAGAAGTGAACTTGAAGAAGCAAGCTTCTTCCGAGCTTTGCCAGCAGTTTGTCGTTAAAATTGAAGAGATCGCCCCCAAAGCGGCCGAGATGGAGCTGTCAGCTATAGATGAAGCGATTGAGGCGATTTCTCAAGAGATGCGCACAGCTGACCTGCATCGCGATGACGTTCGTTACCTTCGAGATTCTCTTGCAAAACTTCGCGCTCCTCACTTAGAAGCTTTGGAGCAAAAAGCTCGTGAGATCGAAATGATTGAGAAGGAAAAACAGCGTCTTAAGAAAGAGCAAGTCGTCGAGTTAAAAGCGCAGATTGCCGATCTTATCCGAGATGGCGCGAATTTAGAGATGGAAGCTCTCGTCAGCGCCTTTGCCGAGGTGAAGCAAAAGCTTGAGAAGCTCGAGACCTCCAAGATGGAAAAACAGCAGATCGAGCGCTCGCTCCGTCCTCTCAAGGACCTCGTCGCTGACAAGAAGGAAAATTCACTCCTTCACCTCACAGACGACCAGCGTCAAAATCTCGAGAACCTCCGTACAGTGCTCCTCCAAAAGAAGCAGCGCCGCCAAGAGATCAAAGACCAGATCGAGACCTACCGCAAAGCGCTAGGCTCCTCAGGACTCGATTTCGAAAAAGCGCTGTTGTATCGTGAACAAGCGGATCAAGAGAAAGCCCTCCTCGACAAAGCCAACGCCAGCATCGAAGAGATCGAAAAGAAAATTTCCGAGATCGAAGGATAGAGCCTCAAGGGCTCTACCCTTTCTTTATTGGGACTTCGTCCCAAACCCTACCAAAGGACTTGCGTCCTTTGGAATCCTACTAATTTTATATCTTTTAATTTTTAAGTGTGTCTAGGACCTGCTTTCTTGAATTTAGTTCTATTAGTTTATTGCGCTCTATTTGATCTTCTAGTTTTAATTTTTCAGCTGCAGTAAGTGGGTGACGTTGATTAGTTAATTTTTCTTGCATTTCCTGAATCGTTTTCTTGATTACCTCTATTTCATTTTCAAGGGTAGAAATTTGCTGATCTCTAGACATAGTTGCAATATGATCGAGACCTTTTCTAAGCGGTGTAGAAATTTTTTGTGAAGTTGCAGGTGTATCTTTAGAAGCGTCGGGATTCGCTATAGCCTGTGTAGAAGTACTTTGTGAAGCTACTTTTTGTTTGTTTGTAAATTCTTGAAAAAGCGATTTGATTTTTTTTAGTATTAATCCAGCCAATGTTACTTCTGGGGCAGAGTTTGTATTTTCCTGATATGTTCCTGTAATGTATGCTGATAATTCTGTTGCCAACATGTTTTATTCCTTTTTATTGTTTATAATATAATATCTATTATATAATTATTTGTTTTTATTTTCAATGTTTATTTGTTTTTGTTTGTTTGTGCGTTAGTGAATAATGTCTTGCGGGGTACTGTGTTGCTATTTTTTTCTTTTATTTTTTTGATTGTAAGATAGTTAAGGTGTTTTTAGGTCTAGTGAAGTTTGATAAAAAAAGGTTAGGCTAAGAAATTTAACAATAGTTATGAGAAGGGATTCCAAAGGGCGATAGCCCTTTGGTGGGTTGTTAAGGGCGAAGCCCTTAAAAAAGAGCGTGTTATGATTTCTCTGGTATGCCCGTTTCCTCTTCAATCCATCGTAAATACGCTGGATTGGCCTTGTGAGCCTCGATGGCTACGATTTCTGGGACTTCGTAGCTGCAGTGGGCCTGGATGAGGGTTTGGATGGC
>DAINNB010000197.1:0-2922 GCA_036736085.1 Chlamydiales bacterium | reverse complement strand
TTCTGCCACGATTTTCCCTTCATAAAGGAGACTTGTTTTTTCTTGATGCATCATTGGATAAATTCGAGAAGAGAAAAGACGACTGAGAGGTTTTTGAACGCTGAGAGTTAAAGCGGGCAAATGCTTTTGTGTCTTTTGAAACTGCGTCTCAATCCGGTCTTTCCATAAAACTTCCGCAAGCAATTTCAAATATCTGCAGTAATAGGGGGGAATATCAAAGTCAACCCAAAGCCTAAAGAGAGACAGGGCCTGAAGGTCTTTTACATAATTTTGATACCAAGAAGAAGAGGCTGAAAGTAGGGCGGCGCTTAAAGATTTTCCATGGCTCCCAAGCTTTGCAATATGGGCAGCGAAAAAAACATCTAAAGAGAGCTTGTTTTCAGGGGTAAACAATTTTTCTTGAGTCAAAGCATGAGGATCAAAAGGGAGAAAAAGAGATGCGAACGATTGACATTCTTTAACAAGCGCTTTGGCCAATAGGTCTCTGGCTTTTTCTTCTGATGCAAGCTCTTCTCCTCCAGTTTCTTGCAAGATTTCCCGAGCCGCTTGGTAATGAAGTTGCGAGGGATCTTCAGAAGAGAGAAATAAGATTGAATAAACAGCTGCTCGAAAGAACATAAGAGGATCTGAGTTCACCTCGAGCGGCGTCTTTAAAAATTCTACGATAAATTCCAAATAGGCTGACGCCTCCTCAGGATTCTGAGAGCTCAATGCCATAGAAAAAGACAGATCTTCTTTCATCTTTTATTTCAATAAAGGATGGGTTGTTTCCCTAGAAGCGCGAAGAGAAGGGTAAAAGGCTTCCTTCACTGCTTTTTGATTCACTTTCTTTGATACAACGCTAACAAATTTTCCGCATTGCCCATCAAATTGCAAAGTAAACGAAGGGACAGCTCCTCCATTGCGGTTTTTCGCAATGATGAGCTCCGCTAAGCCCGGTTTGTCTTCGGGATTATAATATTCACTCCTTTGAACAAAGAGAACAACATCGCTATCTTGCTCAATCTGACCGCTATCTCTTAAATCACTCATCATCGGACGATGTCCTTGCCTCTCTTCTACTTTTCTAGAGAGCTGAGAAATACAGATAAAAGGAGTTTTTAGTTCCATAGCAAGCAGTTTTAATCTTCTCGAAATCTCCGCCACTTCATATTGACGGCTTTCCTGCCTTCCGCTGCCTTGCATAAGCTGTAAATAATCAACTACAAAAAGAGCTACATCCTCCTCCTCTTTTAGCCGCCGCGCTTTACTCACAATCTGTGTAATCGTCGAACAATTTTGATCATAGATAAAAAGTTTGGCCGATCGGAGAATCTCTTCTTCCTCTTTCAGCTTTCGAAAGTCCAAATCTGAAAGAGCCCCTCGTTTCATTTTTTCTCCAGGAATGCTCGTTCTCAGAGATAAAAACCTCTCGACAAGCTGGTCAGCTCCCATTTCGAGCGAAAAAATCGCAACCGGTTTTTTTTGTTCAATGCATACATGGCTCGCCACATTAATGGCTAAAGCTGTTTTCCCCATAGCGGGCCTCGCTGCAATGACCACTAAATTGGTATCTTCTAAAATCGTTGTCTCTCGGTCCAATTCAATGAATCCTGTGGGGATTCCCGTCATAAAAGGCCTGCCCAGCTGTTTATAATATTGCTGTCTCTCTTCAAGCCTCTCAATTAAAGGGACCGGATCGATCCTCGATTTTGAACCGGACAAGATTTCGCCGATCGACGCTTTTTCGCTAGAAGAGTATTTCTTCCCCACACCTGCTAATTTGCGATGATACTTTTCTACCAGTTCGCTTGGATCTAAAGGATCCGCCAAAAATTCCTTCTTCCCCTCTTCTAAAAGAAGGTACGCCTGCCTGCTATATGTCTTAGCTTTTAAGATTTCTATATATTCATGGACATGAGCAGACGTACCTGCAAACTGAGCTAAATCCGTTAAATAAGCAACTCCTCCTGCTGTCTGCAATTGAGAACTCATCTTTAATTCTTGCGCGGCCAAATGGATATCGGCCGGTTTCCCTTTCCGGGACAAACTTTTGAGCGCTTGGAAAATAATCTGATGCTCTAAAAAATAAAAATCCTCGCTATCGAGAGCTGAACTCGCTGTATTCAATGCATAACGGCCAGACAACATACATCCGAGAACCATCATTTCAGAATCTTTACAATGGGGAGTCGACATCACAATTTCCACCTAAAATTTTGCCTATTTTCATGTTCTTATTTATACCAAGCCTATTGGGCTGCAAGACCTTTTGGCTAATCTTGTTTATTTCTGTGTATCACACCATTTTGTCAAAAAATACCATATATATGCAAACAACTCATCAAGAAATATTTAAGCCGACGTAAATTGCAAAGATTCTATAAAGACTTTTTTAGACCGCTTCTCTAACAACAAAAATTTTTTTTCATGGACAAAGATCGAAAGGCAAAAAACAACGGAACAAAAAACTTGCTAATTTTTTAAAACGCACATATATTTATTATTATAAAAACATTTTGTTGCACAAACAAGACAATTTTCAAACAAAATGTATATCGTTTATTAGATGAAATTCAGCTGTTGATTTGAAAGGTAACATATAGTACTACCGGTTGAAAGGCACCCAAAAACTTACTTCTAAAATCTTTACCAATCTATACGGCTTGCCCATGCCTTCATTAAGACCTTTATCCGAGGAAAAAAAGGACCTTGAAGGAGCTTTGAAAAAAGCAAAATACGCTTCCGAATGAAAGCGTGTTTTTGCAATCCTAGCTTATGGCTAAGATCAGTCTATAGAGGAATTAGCCCATTTAACCCGCCTTAGCGAATGGACTATTGAAGAATATCTCAAGCAATACAGTTCCCATAACAAGACGAAAAATGACCCTATAGGCCGAAGTTCCTCTAAACTTACACAGGACGAAACTCAGCTTTTGGAAG
>DAINNB010000196.1:0-2950 GCA_036736085.1 Chlamydiales bacterium | reverse complement strand
TTTTAGAGAATTATGGCTGAAAGCCCCTTATCAATCAATCATTGAAAATACTGTCTATTTTTTTCTTATTTAGGCCTCGACCCGTCTGCGCTGCAAGGCTGATAGGGAGAAAATAAAAAAAGCGCTAAGAAAGAAACCGGGGACGAGAGAGGGGATATGCCATTGATAAAGTTCATTGAAATAAGGCCATATAGCAGCTGTCAAACCTCCGATGAAGATTCCTGCGAAAGCAGCGTATTTGTGAATATTTTCGACGTAAAGGGAAATTAAAATGAGGGGGCCGAAAGCTGAGCCGAGTCCTGAAAAAGAAAATAAGACGAGCTGGTAAATCGAACTGATCTTGAAAAAAGCTACTATAAAGGCAACAGCTGAGATCAAGATAACGCTGCACCTTGAGACCCAGAGCAGTTCTGAAGGGGAAGCGTGTTTTCGAAAAAGCCGTTTATAAAAATCTTCAGATAGATTCGAGGCGACCACTAAGATCTGGGCGGCCATCACGTTAGTTGTAGCCGCGAGTACTGCGCAAAGGACAAGGCCCGCGAAAAAAGGCGAGAGGGTCTGCTTGACGATCTCTAGAGTGAGCTGCTCTGGATTGTCGAGTCCTTTAGGAAAGGCGTAAATGCCGATAAGGCCGATAAATGTGGCTGCTGTGAGTGCAATGGCTTGCCAACTGATCCCTAAATATTTTGCTTTATGCATGTCGCTGACGCGTCGGATGCCCATGAATTTTGTGATGATGTGAGGTTGGCCGAAATAGCCAAGTCCGAAACTGGCCATGGTAAGGAAGATATTGATGAATGTTTTTGGCGTATAATCGGGGAAAAAAGTTGTAGAGAGCTGTTTGGCGGAAATTTCTTTCATGACGGGCCCCATTCCGCCGATATGAGATAAGAGTAAAAGCGGGATCAAAACGATGACGGCAAGAAGAAAAAATCCTTGAAACAGGTCGATCCAGGCAATGGTCCTATATCCGCCCATGAATACGTAAGTGATGACAACTAGAAGGCCGATCGATATGCCTGCTGTGTAGTTTAATTGAAATAGCGTTTCCACCAAAAGGCCCAGTCCGACAAGGCCGGAAGAGATATAAAAAAGAAAAAAAAGAACAGACATGAATCCTGAAATTAACCGGAGGCTTCCGGACGTATCTCCAAAGCGCGTCTCAAAATAAGAGCTTAGCGTTAAACTGTTCGATTGCTCTGTAATCGTGCGCAATTTAGGAGCGACAAACTGCCAGTTCAAAAACATAAACAAAGTCAGGCCGACGGCCGCCCAGGCAGAAAAGACGCCGGAGCCGTAGATCAGTGCGGGATAGCCCAAAAAAAGCCAGCTGCTCATGTCGCTCGCGTGAGCGGATAAAGCGGTCAGCCAGAAATTGAGCGAACGGTTGCCGATGAGGAAATCTGTATCGGACTGCTGTTTTCGATAGGAGAGGACGGCGACGCCGATTATAGCTGAAAAATAGATAGCAAAGGTTATGAGCTCGAGTGATAAATTCTGGGCGGCTAATAGAGTCTTCATCTTTCAAATGTATATCTCTTTATTTGCTATCCAGACAAGATTTTTTTAGAAAATTAGCGGCGCGACGCTTTATCTGAACCATACAGGAGCCCCGCCTTGGCCAAATTGCCGCGGACATGGGGGAAATGTTCTTCGATCTGTTTTAGGAGCTGGTCGACAGCTTTTCTTTTCGAATTCTGCCCCACTGGGCATTGGCACGTGATCCGAGAAAAGCCATATTGCTTGGCAAAGGTCCGGATTGATTCCTCGTCAATATAGATCAAAGGCCTGATGATGGTGATGCCATAATCGTGCATGGGCACTTTAGGCAGATTGGCTGCAAATTCCGCTTTATGAAAAAGGTTTAATAAAAGAGTTTGGGCGCTGTCGTCGCGGTGGTGTCCAAACGCAATCGTCGTGGCCCCTACTTCTTTGGCTGCGTTAAAAATCAACGTTCTTCTTTCTCTCGAGCATCGATAGCACTCTAGCGTTTCTCTCTTCTGCGTCGATTCGCAAAAAATCAAATTGACGTCTAGCTTCCGACAAACATTTTGTAAAAAATCTGCCGATACGCCAGAGCCGCAAGAGAATTCGCCGTCGACATGGATTGCATGGATCTCAAATAAAGGAAAGCCCCTGCCCCTGATGGCGTGCAGAAGATAAAGCAAGGTCAAGCTGTCTTTTCCTCCGCTCAAAGCGACTGCCGCCTTATCAATATTTTTATTGAGAAGGTCGAAGTCGAAAAGAGCTTTGCGAAATTTGCTTTCCAGCTCTTTGCCTAAAGCGTTCCAAGGAGGTTGTGCGAGGGGGATGAGGGTATTCATATAGGTGAAGATTTTAAGCTTATCGGCCCCGTGGGTCAAGATGATTGATTGCATAGTCCGGTTAATCTGCTATAATGCGGCTCTTAAAGAATCAAAGCAGCTAGATCGATGAAAAAAACTGGAAGAAATGACCCATGCCCTTGCGGATCGGGGAAGAAATTTAAAAAATGTTGTGAAAGTAAAATGATCGGGGGCCGTTTTCTGGCTACCAAGATTGAAGATTCTCAGGCCGTCTTGCCGAAAAAAATGTCCCAACTGACAGGACTTTTCCAAACAAAAGTATCGGAAATTTCAAAGCCTTCTGATGCGACGAGATCATTAAAACCGACCGTTTCTCCAGAGGAAAAGCCTCCTGTAGAAAACCAAGAGCCGGAAAATCCAAACAAAGAAATTGAATCATAAGTAGGCGTGTGTTACGATTTTCTCTTTCGCGCTGGCGTAGCTCAATTGGTAGAGCGCCCGACTTGTAATCGGATGGTTGAGGGTTCAATTCCTTTCGCCAGCAACCTCTTTCTAGAGAGAAAGAATTTAGCCCAGTTTCTGGGGGTGTCGCATAGTGGCAATTGCAGGGGACTGTAAATCCCCCGACTTCGGTCTCCGCTGGTTCGAGTCCAGCCGCCCCCAAA
>DAINNB010000195.1:0-2953 GCA_036736085.1 Chlamydiales bacterium | reverse complement strand
CTCTAAGATTTTCGCTTTGCACATCTTTGGTTTTCATGGTATAATCTAAATCTTTTAAGGTGGGTGTTATGACAAAACCAACGCAGTTTGATCAACAGGGCTACAACGTGTCGATTGTAGGAAAACATTTTCAAATGACAGATGCGATCCGCAACTACGTCTTTGAAAAATTGGCGAAAGTGGAGAAGATTACAGACCAGATTATCGATGTGGCAGTAACGCTCGATACGCAGAAACTGGAGTTTTCCTGCTCTATCTTAATGAACTTTATCCATTTTCATATCAAAGCGCACGCCAGCACGGGCGATATGTATTCGGCTATCGACAAGGCAACCGATCGGGTCCGCACGTTGATCCGTAAGTACAAGACGAAATTGCAGTCACGCCGATTTAAAGATTTAACCACGGTCGATATCCATGTCAATGTTATTCAGCCTTTGGCAGATGATTTAAAAACCATCAATGATGAGATTGAAGCGGAAAACGCAGCTCGAGATGAAGCCGAATACTCTATACATCCGATTGTTGCCAAAGAGACGATGCCGCTGAAGACATTGACGCAAGATGAAGCGGTGATCAAAATGGAAATAGGGGGCGAGTCCTTTTTAATATTCCGAGGCGAAGAAGATCAGAAGCTGAAGGTAATTTATCGCCGTCCTGACGAAAATTATGGCATTGTCCAAATCCAGTAAGCTCTTTTGTCCTGTAAGGCAAAAAGAGGTTGCCGCTAATCCTGAAGAGATTGTACGGCAGCGTCTTTTAGCCCATATGATAGGCCCCCTCGGATATCCAAGGGGGCAAATAGCCGTCGAGAAAGATTTTTTTTCGTCCGGTCTGCAGCGCCGGGTCGACCTCGTCTGTTTTTATCCTGTAAAAGATTTTATGAAGCCTCTTTTGCTTGTTGAGTGCAAGGCAGTTTCGTTGACGATAGCAGCGGAAAATCAGCTATTTGGTTATAATATCCAAATTGGCGCTCCTTTTCTTTGTTTAGTTAATGGCGTCGAAATAAAAATGCTTTGGCAAGAACAAAATTCCATGAAGTCGATTTCTTTTTTGCCTACTTATGCGCAATTGATTGAAAAGCTATGTTAACGTTTCCGGAAGCTGATTGGATTTGCGTGGTTGGTGTGTCGGCAGAGCTGTATGAGCAATATCTGCCAAGCCTGAGCGAAGACAATAAAAAGAGGTTGATTTTTCTTGATCCAGAGGGAGGGGCTACTTGTTTTCAGCACCCGCAAGTTGCTGTATTTCCAGCAAGATCTTCCCAAGAGGTCCTTCAAGCGGCAAAAAAGATTGGGTGGAAGTCAGTGTTCCATACGGCGGCGGTTGTTGATTTAGTTAAATCCCCTGAACTGGCCGCGCAATTTGAACAGGCCCTCATTAAACATAAAGAAGCTGCGCACCTTCTTCTTTCGGATTGGGCAGATGTAGGGGAGTCTGTCATTAAACGTGCCTTTGCTCATTGGAACTCCTTGCCTGACGTCCGTTCTGCCTTGTCTTTAAAAGACCGGTTTCAACAGATTCCTGCGATTATTTGTGGAGGAGGTCCGTCCTTAAAGAAAAATATTCACCATGTAGATCCAGATAAGGCATTGATTTTTGCAGGTGGTGCGGCTTTGAACCAATTGCCTATTGAGCCTCATTTTGCTGCATCGATTGATCGGGACGCCTCTCCAGCTTTTTTTCATCGGCAGCCTTTCTGGCAGATTCCTTTTTTTTATCAAAGTCGGATGAACCCTAAAAATTTTTCTTCGCTTCATGGAGAAAAACTCTATGTGCCTGATGGCTGTTATCCAGCAGAATCTTGGCTTTCTGGCTCAGAGCTTTTTGATGGCGGCTGGACGGTGGGCACGTTTTTGACGTCGCTTGCCGTGTTGTTGGGATGTGATCCGATCATTTATGTTGGCATGGACCTTTGCTACGAAGAAACGCAAAAATATGCATTTTGCGAGGCTCCAGCTTCTTCAGAGAAATTAGTAGAAACACTGAACCGCTTTGGCCAAAAGGTCTCTTCGCAAAGAGATTGGCTCATGGCTGCTGATTGGATGGCCAAATTGGCTTCGCAGCGATGGGACAAGACCTTTGTCAATGCAACTGAAGGGGGGCTTCGTTTACAAGGACCTATTAAAGAAGCCTCTTTGCAAGAGGTTTTAGGTTCTTTGCCTATTCAACCGGACTTGTCTGGCCGCGTGCATGCGGAGATCATGACCCTTGATTGGATGTCTATCCCTTTGGAGAGAATGAACGAGTGGAAAAAAAGCATGAAGCGATGTCTTTCTCTTTGTAAAAAAGGGTTGAAACATCGCGAGCCTATTTCCTGGGACCGGGAAATCGTTTACCAAACCCTCCTTTTTCCTCTATGGCAGATTTGGGGCCCTTTATTTGAAAGAGAGCTTGAGGTGGATTCTCAGCCGATGAGCTTGGAGGAAAAATTGCGTTTGAACCAAATTCTTTTTTTTCAGCGGGTATTACATGAACAAGCAAACTGAACACGAACTGCTGATCTTGGATGGAGGCTTGAACCTTCATTTCAAAGGTTCTTTTACCGTTTCCAGAGCCTATTTTTCTCATGGAGTGCTTAAAGCAGAGGCCTATTACCAAGAAAAACAGCTTCATGGAAGATCTTCTTTTTACTCAGAAGATGGGCAGCTGCTTTCGGAAAGCTGGTTTTGGTGGGGCAAAAAAGTCGGTCGGTGCTCTCAATTCTATCCTAGCGGAGCTCTCTATGCCTCCCTCAATTATCGAGAGGGAAAAAAAGAGGGGCTTCAAGAGTATTTTTATGAAGATGGCCAAATCAAAACGAGAGAACATTTCTATGATGGAAAATTAGACGGTCTTTCTTCTCTTTATTGGCCGAATGGACAACTTAAGAGGGAATCTTCTTTTCAGCAGGGCAGCCGCCACGGCATGGACCGATTGTTCAATGAAAAAGGCGCTTTGCTCGATGAAACGC
>DAINNB010000194.1:0-2959 GCA_036736085.1 Chlamydiales bacterium | reverse complement strand
CAAAACAAAAATCTTGGGGGCCTTTCACCCGGAACCACTATATCCGTTGGTGACTAAAGAATCGGCTTAAAAGAACTCCAAAATCAACGGAAGCTCTTTGTTGAGATAGTTTCTTCATAAGAATTAAATTTTTTTAGATTGAAAAATAGATAAAGCAGTTTTTGTTCGTTAGAGATTCTGATGTTGTCGCTATCGATGCACTTGTTCAGTGCATCAATGATTAAACGAAGCGCTAGTTCTCTCATCTTCTCGGTTGGCAGATTGTCCATAGCCCTCCACAATCGGCCGAGCACTTCCTGACCTGATGTTTTAACTCCATCGACAACAAATGGTTCGAGAAAAGGGCCGTGGTCAGCGGGGTTGTGACTTGGATCTCTGAGCACTTTTAAGGCTTTCTCGCATTCGTGGTCTTCAAGATATTTGATACAGGCTTTTAAAGAATGTTGAATTTCTTTAGAGGACATTTTTCGAGACAGCGTTAATTCCAGTAGAGTTCTTCGAAGATCTAAATCAAACGGCGCTAACTGATCGCTCGGGTTGCTCTGCGGCTGAGTTTCTCTTTGCTCGATTGGGGGAAAGGGTTGATCTAAAGGGGTTTTGAGTAACTCTTTAAGACGGCGAACATATTCGCATACTTCAAATGCTTCATGAGGAAAATCAATCTTTAATTGAATGAAGACCCGATCGGCTTGTTTCTTTCGATATATAGCAGGGATAAGTTCAATAGATTTTAAGATTCTCAACTTCATAAACGGACTTAGGTTGCCTCTTATAAAAGAGGCAGCTATTTTCACAAAATCTCTCTGTTCTGATAAGGGGATCCGTTGAATTGCTTCTAATAGAATAATTATGGATTTTTTGTCTTTATTGGTTTCTAGCAGCGGCGAGGCGAGTTGTAGAATGCGTTTTCTCTGTAAGGGGTCCATTCTTTGAACCGTACCTAATATTTCTGCGATCTCCTTTCCCGTCATATCATTTTGTATTAAGGATAAGGTTAATTGTGCGACATCTTTTCGCTGCGCCTCTGGGATGTTTTGGACGCTTAGCAGAATAGTGCCTTTGTCGAAAGCATCCATATCATCCCGCATGAAGAGCAGGGCCAGTTCGATAATATCATCTCTCTGTAAGGTAGAAATGGCGTTGATTGCTACAAATAAACAATAAATATTCTCTTTATTTACATTGATTTGCTGGAGAGATAAAGCTCGGCCGATTACATCGTCCCGCTTTGCTGAAGGGATGTCTGAGATGGCCTTTAATATATAAGGTCCTCCAGCGCCATCGTATTGTGATAGGAAGGGGAGAGCTCGCTCGATTACATCATCTCGATCTTCTGGCGCTATATTTAAAATAATGTCGAATACCTTTTTAAGGGTCGCTTGACTGATGTTGTCCCATGAGAAAGATAAAGTTCTTGCAACAACATCGAGCCGTTCAGAGGGGGGGAGATTTACGATGGCCTCAATTGCACAGGCTATGTCTCGCGCTTTCACGTTATTTAATAGAGATTCAACTTCTCGAGCTAAAGTTTTGCGCAGATGAGATGGGGTCTCCTTCATGATATTCAATAAGGTCGCGTTTTCTTGCCCGTCTGCACTGTATTGCATCAAGATAGAAGCGTGGGCAATAACGTCTTTTCTTTGATCTGCTGAGATCGACCGGACTGCATCAAATATGGATTTTTTTTGATGCGCACTCATATTGTTGTAGACTAATGGGGAAGCGTGTTGAATGATGTCGATTTCTTCTGGCGTTATATGTTGATGCGTGAATTGGTGTATAGCTTGTGTTGTACGCATGTTTTTTTTACCTTAAACGGGTTAAATTTTCATTCTTAAATAGATTGCGCTGGAGCATACAGAGTGCTTCGGATTTGGATCAAGTCGATTTTTAAGTTGCTGGTAGTGTATTATAATTTTTTAAAGAAGGAGGGTGAGCATGTCGTCGATATCTCACAGGTCGCAGTTAATCCAAGCGGCCTTCTATGTGATCTTATGTTATTTTTTCCTCGCACTGTTTAGCGCCTCTGCAAAAATGGCATCGACCACGGTTTCGACCTTTACCGTCCTTTTTTTTCAAAATATGATCTGCTTTCTTTTTAATCTTCCAAAGGCTCTCAAAGAGGGGATTAAAACGGACCGTCCTTATCTGCATCTTCTTCGCGACGCGAGCGGATTTGCGAGCTATTTCCTCTTTGTATTGGCAGTCACTTATATTCCGCTCGCTAATGCGGTGCTTCTTTCCAATAGCTCTCCCCTTTGGATTCCTTTTGTGATTTGGATTTGGTTTAGAAAAAAAGTGCCGCCGTATTTATGGGCCTCGCTGATTGTGGGATTTTTAGGAGTTGTCTTTATTTTGAAGCCAACGACCCACATGGCTGATATTGCCTCTTTTTATGCGCTTCTTTCGGGGATTTTTCTTGGCGTCGCTATGGTGGCCATTCGCCAGCTCACTCATACTGAGCCGAGCTCGAGAATACTTTTTTACTATTTTCTCTTTGGAACGGTAGTTTCCTTTCCTAAAGCGGCGATGGATTTTTCTTCAGCCTTTACCCTGCCCGTTCTTTATTTTCTTTTGGCGGCGTCCTTATTTTTCTATTTGGTCCAGGTATGCATTAATCTTGGATTTAAGAAAGGAAAGGTAAGTACGCTTTCGCCTTTGGCTTATACAGTGGTCCTTTTTTCCGCTATTTTAGATAGGATTTTTTGGCATAAAGTGCCCGATATTTGGTCGCTTATTGGAATGGTTTTGATCATTGGAGGAGGGGTTGCCTCAGTGTATTTTGAGAAAAAATACGAGGGTAAATACACCTAAAGCAGTCGGATGATCCCGTTGATTGCGCTAACAAAACTTTTGGGGGTGGAGTAGCCGTGGCATTTGATCACAGTGCCTTGCACTCCTGCGAGAAGAGCTCCTGGATATTCGGCGTAGTGGAGCTGGTTTTTTAAAGAGGCTAGGT
>DAINNB010000193.1:0-2977 GCA_036736085.1 Chlamydiales bacterium | reverse complement strand
ATCAAGCCGCGCTTAGGCAGCTATCGGACTCAGCCTGAATTGCGCAACAAAGCCTCGATTTACAAATGAAAGCGGATGTTATTAAATTTTGGATGGTAGATCATGGTTTTGATCCGAAGTCGACAAATTTTATTGCGATTGATGATGATCGATCTTCTAGCTTGAAAGAATTTGGAGATAAATTTATTTATACCTACGATTTATTTGGCGAAATTGAATTTAATGAATCTGCCCAGGGCAATCGCATGAAGATTTTAGTTGACTCTGTGTAAGATTTTTTGAAGATTTGTCAGTCTTTATCAGGAGACTGTACAATGGCTCATAAAATCGAAGAGTCGCGATTCATGCAAATTTTTTCCGTTTTACCGGATCCAAGGAAACCTAGAAATCAGCTTTATTCTGTGCCTGATATTCTTGGCACAACCATCTTGGCCGTACTTTGTGGATACGAAGATTGGGAAGACGTCAGTTTATGGACCCAAGCTCAGCTACCCTGGCTTCAGTCCTTAGGTATTTGTCTGGAAGGAGCTCCATCTCACGATACATACAATCGGTTTTTCAGATTTTTAGATCCCGATGTCATGCAAAGATGCTTTATCGAATGGACGCAAAGCCTTGTGGGGAAAATAGAGGGTGTCGTAGCAATCGATGGGAAAACCCTCAGAGGATCAGGCGAAGCTGCTTGTAATTTGGATGCTATTCATATCGTCAGCGCATTTGCGAGTGCAAATGAGCTTGTTCTTGGTCAATTGAAAACATCAGGCAAAGGCAAGGAGCTTGAGGGGATTAAGTTGATCATAAAGCTCCTTGACCTAGAGGGTGCAACAGTGACGATCGATGCAGGGGGGTGCCATAAAGAGGTGGCGAAGCTAATTCGAGAGAAGAAGGGAGATTATATTCTTGGACTCAAGGGTAACCAAGGGAGTTTGTTGGCTGAGGTTGAAAATTTCTTCGGTCAAGTGATGGAAATGGAACAACGCGAATGGGAAAAGGAATGTGAGTGTGATTACTTTGTATCGATGGAAAAGTCGAGGAATCGGCGAATCAAAGACGGTAGAACTGAGATATTATATCAGCAGTTTAGATCCAGATGCTGAGATTTTGGGCAAAGGAATCCGAGCGCACTGGGGAATCGAGAACAAACTCCACCATGTTTTACATGTAGCATATAATGAAGATAAGTGTCGGATCGGGAAGGATCATGGAGCAGAGAACATGTCAACCGTCAGGAGATCTGTACAGAATATGGTAAAGCTGGAAACGTCGAGGAAACTCAGTACAAGCAAGAAACGAACTGTCGCTTCGCTTAATCCTGACTATCGGTTGAAGTTGCTTGGGATCTCTAAAACCTTATAGAAAAATCTTCATGCGATTGCCCTGTGAATCTGCCAGAGTTCTGAAGGTTTAATTCGTAAATTGCTAAGATATAGTCTTTTCAACTGACTATATCTCAACAATGCTGTTGACACTAACGTAGACCCATGCTAAGGAACCTGAGCTTAATGTCACTTTGATCCGTTTGTAGTCAGAAACTTCGTAGCTATCGGCTGCTTGGAGTTCTTCTAAAGACACTTGAAATACCATACCTTGGACTTCGTCGGATGGATCTCCTGAAAAGAAAATAATAGAGTGAACATCTTCGCCGCTTTTTGCAATTACATCGGGATCAGTGATGCGCACTTTTTCTAATCGATAGCAGGGGAGGCTGTCCTTTTGACCGTTTAGCTTTCGGCCAAACGTTGCCAGTTGGACATTCTCATATTTTAACGTTCCATAGGAAAAAAGATTTTCTGTAGTTTTGATTTTTTTTCTCATGATTAGGTTAAGAACTTTGCGCGTGTACTCTTTCCCATGCATGGGACTGGACGATTCTTGTTCGATTGCTTCTATAACAGTGAACTGATCTCCAAATTCTTGGGTTAGATCGGAGATCGAATATAAATAGGATTCGATTTTTGCATAAGGGTCTATCACTAGCTTTTGCTTAAGAGAAGGCGAATTAGCCAAAAAGGGGCCGTAGAAACCATCGTTTTCTGAAGCTAGGGATAAAAAATAGTAGCCGCTGGGTTTAAGAGTTCTTGCCAGCTCGTTTCTATAAGATGCTTGAGCGTCTTTGTTGGTGATGTGCTTGTAGCAAAAGATATCTATAGCAAGATCAAGGGAATTGGAGCTAATGGGCCAGGCCTCAGCTGCGCTTTGAGCGTAGGCATGGATAGGTAATTTCATCAAATGCGCCTGGTTTACAACATGATCGGCATTTTCTTTTAGTAAATCGAGAGCGGTGACTGAAAAGCCTTTGCTTGCTAGATAAAAACTATTCCTGCCGCGGCCGCAGCCTAGGTCTGCCGCTTGAAAACCTTTAAAATGCTGTTTTTCAAGCCATGAATAAAATTCGGTGACCACGCGAGCTGGGGTATTTCTGAAAGAAGAGGGGATGCCTTGTTTTCGATACTCGCTCTCCCATGCTTGCCGCCACTTTAAGGATCGGTCGGAATCATCTGTTTTCATTGTATGACACCCAAGTATTTATGTCGTTTGCAACTCAAGGATCAGCTATGGAATGAGTTTAACGCATTAAAAATCTTTCGATTATACCATTCGTGGCTCAAGAATCGACGTATACCGTTCGTGATTCAAGAACCCGCCTAATAGCCAATTCTTGAATCACGAACGGTATAAATGGTGTTTTGTTAAAAAATGTCTTTTATATGTTTGTTTTCGAAGTAAAAGTGTTTGGTTTTTTAATGAGTTTTTTTGTTATCATTCTTAGAAATTTACAAAACAAGCGAAAAATATTTTATGTTAAGTACGAATTTTAAACAGTTTCAAAGCTCGCCTAGTCAGTCTGTGATAGAAAAATTTGGGATTTCAAGTTCCTGTCTAGAAACAGAACTAGCGCCAACCGAAGAAATGATTTGCGGTTTAGCAGAGAAAGGAAATGTTTTTATTATTGAAAAACTCTTTGATCCCACACAGG
>DAINNB010000192.1:0-2991 GCA_036736085.1 Chlamydiales bacterium | reverse complement strand
TTGGCAGCCCCTGTGCAGAAAGTCGAATTGGTCGACTTTTTATAAATTAAACCTAACCCCCCTGTCGCAATCACAACAGCATCGGCTTTCATTACATGAAGGTCTAAATTGTACAAGTCATGTAAAATAATCCCGCGAGCTCTCCCCTCTGCATCCAAAATCAAACGGAGAAATTCATGGTTCTCAAATTTCTCCACCATTCCCTTCGCTTCATACCTGCGCACTTGTTCATCGAGAGAATAAAGGAGCTGCTGTCCAGTCGAAGCCCCGCAAAAAGCAGTCCGATGGTACAAAGTCCCGCCGAAACGGCGAAAATCGATCGTCCCTTCCATCGTTCGGTTAAAAGGACAACCCATCCGATCAAGCATCCGCAAAATCGCAGGCGCTGTTAGGCACATCTCTAAAATCGGAGGCTGATTCGCTAAAAAATCTCCCCCCTTGATGGTGTCATAAGCGTGAATAAGAGGAGAATCATCTTCTCCTTTTAAATTAACAGAAACATTGATCCCGCCTTGCGCGCAAACAGAGTGGGACCTTCTGACCTTAGTGACCGAAACCAATTTGACCCGGCATCCTTTTTCGCACAGCTTCATTGCAGCAGAAAGGCCAGCGAGACCTCCGCCAACTACGATCACTTCTGTCGTCTTCATATTCCCTTCAATGCCGTAAATTGATCAAATAGCTGCCCCAAATCGCAGCAAGTCCAAAAAATGAGAGAAGTCCAATCCCTATCACACTAAAAGGAATCATCGCTTTTTGGGAGCGATACGACAAAAGAAAACCCCATGTGATCAAAAATGTCCAAAATCCATTGAATGCATGAAACGCTGCAGCCAACACAAAAACAGAATACAAAACAGACTGCCAAGGACTTTTAAAGGCTTCTCGAACAACAAGCAGCGTCGCAGTGCCCATGTCGGGAGCTAAAACGGCTATCGGCTGCAAAGGTTCGCTTTGAACTGCTGGCATCTGCACACCTAGTCGGGGCGCCAATGTCGTAAGCCCTTCATCAAACTGAATCTCTACTTCCCATTTTTTTTGTCCCTCCAGATGAACTTCGCGAGGCCGTTCAACAAAGCGCATTTGCACTACGTGGGCGATAACGCCGATCAACAAAATCCAAGATGTCAGCCTCTGCCAAGTATAGGCCCGATTTCTGCCATACGAGCCAAGAGAAGGAGAAGAGCCATCTGTCTTCCAGCTATTGGACTTAGCTTGAAATAGCCGGCTTACTCCCCATCCCATATGAATAAGCAATGGAAAGCCGATCAAAAATGTTTCAATGACTTGTAAATAAGGAAGAGATTCTAAAGAGTTCACCATTTTGATAAATCCGTGGCCGTCGTCGCCAATCCACAAGGCAGCTTGCGAATTGACAAGCAGATGCTCGAACAAATAAACAATGAGCCAAAAACCCATAAGTGAATGCACTCGACGCCAGATAAACGCGGACGAAACTGCCGCATGCGATCCCATTGACCACCCCAAAGAAATGTGTAAAATATTTTTTAACTTGTGAGGGGCTATTTGTCAAATGATATAGATTCGCAGACGGTATTATCCCAAATTTTTAACAATCTCGTAGCCAATCAAAGAAGAAGCCAATCCCATCACTAAGATAAGCATAGGTTTTCCGCCAGGAACTAATTGCCGAAAATGTCCATGAGATGAATCTCGTCTATAACGAACAACCCAACTCATGCAGGCAGGAATGATCCCAAAAACAACCATGCAGGCAACCCCTCCGGCAAGTTCCAGCGCTTTAAAAAAAACACCTGGAATAAGCTGAGAAAAAAGCAACGTAGGGAAAAACAAAACAATACAAAGGACTAGCCGCATCTTAAA
This sequence comes from Chlamydiales bacterium, assembly GCA_036736085.1. Taxonomy (GTDB): domain Bacteria; phylum Chlamydiota; class Chlamydiia; order Chlamydiales; family SM23-39; genus SZAS-17. The sequence continues at coordinate 1,146 of DAINNB010000192.1, read as the reverse complement.
CGATTTTTCGACCTTCAGCATATCTGCCAAGAAATCGATAATACTCAGGCCGACGCCTAATAGCGATGTAATGATCGCAAAGAAGGCCATGTATTCTGCGGACAATTGAATCCAAGGCGATCGGATTAAATGGGTTAAAGGCTGGGTAACAATTTCCCCTTTCATAAAGCTATTTGTAATACTGAACTCTCCTTCATAAGGAATGATGCCCTGGAACATAAAAGTCCAAAAGTTATAAACCAGCAAAAGAATGCTTCCAGAAATCAATATAGCCTGCAACACCTTTTTCTTATCATTCCCCAAATATTCTCTAATGGACGAGAGAAGGTTGTGATAACCAAAAGAAGTAATAAGAAAGGGAATCATAAAAAGGGAATAATTCCAATCAATCCGCTGCACATTTTCAACATGAAAATGCTGAACGCCTGCAAACGTTAAGAAAAAATAGGTCAGCAAAAAACCCGCCATGAAAAGACGGTTGATGTGATCGACAATAAAGGGCCCCAAAAAAATAAGGGTCCCTGACACTAAAGCAAGTAGCACAGATCCAGACCAGTTAGGGATTGGGACGCTGGTATATTTTTCATAAAATAGACTGACAAGCTCTCCTCCTTTCGCAAGATATGCCGTCGTCAAAGAATAAAAAAGAAAAATAAATGAAAAAAATACAGCAAACTGCCCAGTCTTATTTAAGGTTTTTTTTGCAAGCGAAGTGAAATTTTTGTTATCAGAAAAAAAAAGACTCGATTCAAGAAACAGCAGCGCCGTGATCGTCATAAAAAGACAGCAAAGAGTAAAAATAACAGATGTAGGGAAAAAACCAGCATGGCCAGTCAAAATCGGCAAGGGTAAAATACCAACACCCAAAGAGCTGCCGCAAATAAGTAAAACGCTCCCGAGCAACCCGCCTTTTTTTTCTAAAAAGACAGAATTTAAAACCCCAACAGATTGTTTCATACCACTCTCCACTCTTCACGTTAAATTCCCTTAAATTTGGGCAAAAGAACCCTAAAATCGACAGAAGCCGACTTTGTAGACCCCTCCTATACCCGTTCCACCTCAATCGCGCCCAAAATGACCGCATTCAAAGTCTTTTAAATCGAATAAAAAGTTCGGGTTAATATTAATTCAATATTGACCCGAACT
>DAINNB010000191.1:0-3068 GCA_036736085.1 Chlamydiales bacterium | reverse complement strand
TTGGAAGAATTCTATAAAATGGCCTGTATTTGTGCGTGTCCTGATCCAACCAACAATCTCCCTTCACTCTTTGCCGATTTTCTCAGCGGTATTAACAGCTTGCCAGCTAACATCGTACCTAACTTTCTTTCCAGCCGCTGGAAAGGTGTAGAACCCATCATCGCAAAACCTTGCGGCCCTGCTAGACAACAAGAATTAACGAACTACATGACGATCCTCATGCTCCCTTACATTAAGTATTATGCCGGCCAGATTGATCGTAAATTGGCAGAAACAGGATATGTCCTGCCGGAAGATCAGCAACAAAATCTTGAAGTGATGGAAAACATCGGAGGGATTTTGCCGCAGCCGCCTCAAATTGTCATCGCCTCAGGCTCCGGTCCTTCATCCAACGAGAAAGAAGAAGAAAGTAATGTATGAAAAAAATCGCCATTCTTTTTTGTATAGGAAGTTTTGCAATAGCCAATGCTATCGTCAACCCCGTTCCATTAATTATTCTCCCAAACCACGCTCCGGAATACAGCTTGATCAATAGCGTAGATTTTCATCCTCAGGAAAATCTCTTTTGTGTCGTCTACACTCATAACAACAAAATAGTTCTCTATCGAATAGGCAGCAACGGGACGCTAAATGCCATCCAAACGCTCGGCAATCCAACAGCCAGGCTCAACTTGCCCCAGCACGCGGCTTTTTCCCCGGACGGCCAACAAATCGTTGTAGCAAACTGGTGGAATCAAACATTAAATGTTTATCGGCGCCAACATAATGGGTTATATTCCAAAAGACCTATAACAATCACTTTCCCACCCGAAACTCTTCAATACTGCAAACCTCATGGAGTGAGCTTTTCCCCATGCGGAAAGTATCTGGCTATCGGTTATGGTGCCGCGAGCTACCAAGATCGCGCAGTCGCCCTCTTCAGACAAGAAGACAACTGTTTTATTTGCATAAGCCTACTAAAAAACGAAGAACTACCAGGCATTCCCAAGGGGATCACTTTCACTCCGAATGGAACGCATCTGATCGTCACATTCGCCGAACCATCCTGCTTAGCCATCTTCTCTATAGAAGGCCACATCATCTCGCCCATTCCACATCAAATCATAGAAGGCTGTGAGACAAAAATATCCAGGCCCGAAGACGTCAAATTTTCCATTGACAAAACATATTGCGCCGTGAGCAATAGTGATCAAGACACAGTTACCTTTTACCTGTTCGACCAAAAGACCAACTCAATCTCGCAAACTACGCCATTTTCAATTCTCAAAAATCCAGAAGCCAAACTTCACACTCCTCATGGGATGGCCTTTTCTTCAGACGGCCGGTATATCGCCATCACGCAATTCGGCAGCATTGAATTTACTAGAGATGGAAATGTTATTTGGGAAAAAAAGATGAGGGCAGAAGAAGCTGCTCTTAACTTGTATGAGATCAGCTCTCCTCAGCCAAGTTCATAGACAGATTTTTAATGAAGTTCTATAACGCCAGTGCCAGACCAGTGGCCAAAAGAAGTCAAATCGATCTTAGCAAGAGTGACATTTCTCCACATATTCAGCATCGTCCATACGCGGATATCATCCAGTACGCAAAAAACCTTGTTGCAAAACTGGATTTTTTTCATATTTTCCAATATGAGTTCTTCAAGATCTCCATCATGGGAAGCGTCAATAAAAATAAGACCTGCTTCTTGGATCAAAGGAGCGTAAGAATCCATAACCGACGCAACACTTAAGTCAGCCACATGCTGAATAAGCCTTTCATCAAAATCCTCTTTTTTAAACAATGTATTAGGATATTCATGCCAAGACGCGATATCAAACGTAACCACCTTTCCATCGAAAGGAATATATCGCTTTAAACACAAAGCTGAAAGGCCTGTCGACGTGCCTATTTCAATCACTACTTTCGGCTTCAAAGCCAAGACAAATCCCGCTAATAACCGATAGTGCTCTCCCGGCCAGAGATGGGCAAATCTCTTAGCTTGCGCGTTTCTTTCCCCGACTTCTCCCAGATCAACGCTAGAAGCATACTCTATAGCCTTTAGGCTCACTTGAAGCAACTCCGGCGTCAATACCGCTGGCTGGTCGCAAGCAGAAAAGATCATCGAATACTCGCCATGCTCAGCTTTTACCGGCGGGGGCAAAAGATCTTTAAGAGATTTTTTCTTCCAAAATGCTAACGTGCTTTGATAACTCATGATCTTCTCGCTTTCTTCGGCATAAGAGGGTGTCTACAAAGTAAGGTTCTGTCGATTTTCGGGGTCTTTTGCGCCGATTTTCAACTCAAATTTTGGGAGTTATATCAATTTCGTATATTACTCCCGAATTTTGAGTTGAAAATCGGCCAAAATAATCCCGAAAATCGACGAACCCTTACTTTGTAGACGCCCTCTAAGATACAACAACTCCGGTTTATAGCGACATATTCTTTCATTTTTTCTCCTTTTACTTACCGCTCGCTATGCAAGGATCGTCTATACCGGGTCCTTGCATAGGGGAACTATAGACAGAAATTTTTATCTTTGTTAGCCTCTCTCTTCTTTTAAAGAATTCCTTAGCGCGGAGAAAAAAAAATGGCTGCTTTGACTCCTCTTCAAACTCTTGTACGAATCCACCCTGAAAAGATCCAGTACCTACCTTTTGAACAAGAAATGCCCACAACGGCAGATGCCGCAAGAGTATTGGAAATTGCTGAATCACGGATCATCAAAACCTGCATTATCGGCGTAGGAAGACCTAAAACATTCGTTGCTGCCATCTTACGAGGGGTTGATCGAATCGACTGGAAAAAGTTTGAAAGCCTCTCTCCCGGATACAAAAAACACAGCTTTGCATCCTCAGAAGAGGCTTTAAAAATTACCGGATACCAAACTGGAGGCACTCCTCCGATTGGGCTTGGAGATCAATTGGCCCAAGTCTATGTAGATGCCCGAGTTTTTGAACAAGATGAAGTATACGGAGGGGGCGGCGAAAAACACTCTTTGATCCGAATCTCTCCAAGCATGATCCAAGAATTAAATCAGGCTCTTGTTTGCAATATTTCGCTCACAGCTGCTCCCAATGAAAAAC
>DAINNB010000190.1:0-3074 GCA_036736085.1 Chlamydiales bacterium | reverse complement strand
AAAGGCCATGGGGCAGGCTTTTGTTTTGGAAAATCCGGCTCTTTTCATGAGAGAGAGAAAAGCGGCGCCTGAAGGGAAAGATTCAATCGTTTCGTTGAGGTAGCGATAAGCTTGAGGTTTTTGAGATAATTTTCCGCCAAGCCAGGGAAGGATGCGGCGAAGATAAAAAAGATAAGGTTTTTTGAAGGGGAACGGAGGCAGGGAAAATTCTAAGATGAGACAGCGGCCGTTAGATTTAAGCACGCGGTGTATCTCTTCGAGTCCATGGAGAGGATCTTTGATGTTGCGTATGCCAAAAGAAAACGTGCAGGCGTGAAAAGTGCCTTCTTCAAAAGGTAAATGCATAGCATCGCCGATTTGTAGCTCGATTTGTTTTGCATAAGGTTTGTTCTGGATCTTTTGCTCGCCTAGTAAGATCATTTCGGCCGCGATGTCGAGGCCGATGGCAGAATGAATAGGAGCTCGTTTAGATTCAAAAAGAGCGATCAATTGATCGGCAGTGCCAGTGGCTAAATCGAGAAGGTGGATTTTTTTTGCCGCCGGTAAATGTTTCGCCACCCGCTTTCTCCAACGCAGATCCATCCCAAAAGAGAGGATCCGGTTGGTTTTGTCGTAGGTTTTTGCGATCTGATTGAACATGCTTTTGACATGCAATGGATCTTTATTTTGCCCGTTTTCTTTCATTCTCTGTCAGGTACTGTTTGCGAAGGCGGATAAAGTTAGGCGTGATCTCCACGAGTTCATCATCGGCGATGTAGTCGATCGCTTGCTCTAAAGTGAATTTACGAGGCGGCGTCAAGATGATGTTCTCATCGCTTCCGGCGGCCCGTACGTTCGTGAGCTGTTTTGCTTTTGTTGCATTGACGATGAGATCATTGTCTCTTGCGTGTTCACCGACGATCATCCCTTCATAGACTTCGTCGCCAGGTTTTACAAATAAAGATCCTCTTTCTTGCAGAGTAAAGAGACCATAGCCGTTGGCTTTCCCTGGGCTGTTTGAAATGAGGACGCCTCGAGTCCTGCCGATAAGCTCTCCCTTCCAAGGACCGAACGATTCAAAAATCGAGGTCAATACGCCAAGGCCCGATGTGCGGGTCAAAAAGTCGTTTCGATATCCCATCAGTCCTCGCGTCGGCATAGTAAAGCTCATGGTGGTAAGTCCATGTTCCGACGTGGAAAGAGTCGTCATTTCCCCTTTGCGTTTCGATAAATCTTCGATCACTGTTCCTGAATATTCTTCAGGCACTTCGATATGGACCCTCTCAAAAGGTTCCATCACGACGCCGTCGACTTCTTTTGTGATGACTTTTGGTTTAGAGACCGCAAGCTCATAGCCTTCGCGTCGCATTGTTTCAATCAAAACAGCGAGGTGGAGTTCGCCTCGGCCGCAGACACGGATCGCGTCGTCACGCCCAGGGATCTCTTCAATTTTGAGCGAGATATTGGCCCTTTTCTCTTTTTGGAGCCTGTCGCGCAGTTTGTTCATCGTGACATGCTTGCCGTCTTTGCCGACAAAAGGACTTGTGTTCACAAGAAATTCTACCGATACGGTCGGTTCCGCTAGTGTGATCGGAGGCAGCTGCACAACTTTATCTGTAGCGCAAATAGTGTCTCCGATATCGATCTCAGGAATGCCTGAAAGAGAAATAATATCTCCAGCGCCAGCATCGTCGATTTCGATCTTTTTCAGGCCATGGTGTCCTTCGATTTTGACAATTCTGTGGTTGGTATGGTTCCCATTTCGGTCTACGCGGGTCAATGTATCGCCTTTAGACACTTTTCCTTCTAAAATGCGTCCGCAAGCCTGGCGCCCTAAGTAGTCGTCATAGCCAATTGTCGCCGCTTGCATGAGGAAAGGGAGTCCTAAATCTCCTGGAGGGGGAGGGGCTGCTGTCAAAATTAACTCGAAAAGAGGCATTAGGTCTTTAGGTTCGTCGCCTACTTTATTGATCGCATAGCCACTGAACCCTGATGCGTAAATATAAGAATAATCGCGCTGTTCGACATTCGCGCCGAGTTCTAAGAAGAGATCAAAGGTCACATCAAACGATCGGTCTGGATTGGCATGGGGGCGGTCGATTTTATTAAGAACAACGATCGGTCTCAGGCCCATTTTGAGAGCTTGCGAAAGGACGAAGCGCGTCTGCGGCATCGGACCTTCTTGGGCGTCGACAAGCAGCAAAACCGAGTTGACCATACCGAGCACCCGCTCTACCTCGCCGGAAAAGTCGGCGTGTCCAGGGGTATCGATGATGTTAATCTTAAAATCTTTATAATATACGCAAGTGTGCTTGGCGAAGATGGTGATGCCCCTCTCTCTTTCTTGGTCAAAGCTGTCCATGACCCTTTCTGGGATTTTTTCATTGTCTCTAAAAATATTTGATTGTTTTAAGAGACTGTCGAGCAGGGTTGTTTTACCGTGGTCGATGTGCGCGATGATAGCGATGTTACGTATTTTTTCTGGGTCAAACATGATCTTTCAAAAATTCCTCATTAATTGGCATAAGTGTACCTTACTAAACTAATTAATTCCTAGAAGGATTTTCTTGCTTTAAACTTCAAAAAGGCCCTATACTGGGTGCAGAAAGTAGAAAGTTATGTAGAAATATTTTTCAACTCGACTTTGTACATTTTTAGCGGCGAGTTCGATGAGATGACGCCTGCGAAATCGGGAGCATACTTAAGTAAAGTAGACTCTGATTTTGTAAGCGGCTTAAAATCAAAATGTCGAAGAAATCGTAGCAAAAAAATGGATAAGTCCGGTTCAAATCCTTTGAGGGTCGCAATGGAAATTCCTTCCAACGATGAAAACGATGAGAAGATTTACCCTCAAGGGATAGAGCTCTTAGACTCAAAAATTGGCAGAATCGACGATTTGTTAAAAGAAAAACTTGAAAGGGCTTTTCATAAACAAACATCGAAGGTCCGTCTTCACGATATAGCAAAGATCGCTTGCGAACACTCTCCGATTGACTTAGCTTATGCTGCTTCCCACCTTCCTCCTAATGTCCGTCCTGTTCTTTACGATCATCTTCCTAATCGGGATGCAAAAATCAAATTTTTGGTGAATACCG
>DAINNB010000189.1:0-3079 GCA_036736085.1 Chlamydiales bacterium | reverse complement strand
AGGCTGCTGCTGCATTCAGAGCATTGTGCCGGCCCCAAAGAGAGACCAGCAATGAGGGGTAGGAGACTTTTCCGAAAGACAGATCAAAAGAAAGTCCTTTTTCTGTCGACTGAAGCGTGCTGATTTTCCAATCCGCTTGTTCAGAAAAACCATAAGAGGCTCCAGGAGGAAGCAGGGCGCTTAAGCGAACATCATCTGCACACCAAAAAAGGTGCTGCGGTCCTTCAACTTGAGAGAAAAAAGCACGAAAAGCCCGGTCCAACATCTCAGGCTCCTTCCAATAAGAGAGATGATCATTTTCCAAATTAGTGACTATCGCTCCAAAAGCGGGCGTTTTTAAAAACGATCCATCGCTCTCGTCAGCTTCGGCCACAAAATACTCTCCCAACCCCCAACGCCCGTTCGTTCCTAAACCTAGAGGAATGCCGCCGACAACAACCGCAGGATCAAACCCTGCCTCTATCAAAAGATGAGCTAAAAGAGACGACGTCGTCGTCTTGCCATGAGTGCCCGTGACTAATAGAGGCCTTTTTCCCTGCATGCATAGATTGAGCATTTCAGAGCGGTGCCATAAAGGCAGTCCCAGCCTTTGAGCCTCGGCTCTCTCTACATTATGAAGAGAGATATCCGAAGAATAGACGACATCCGTAGCCACCCCCAAAGCTTCCTTGGAATGACCGATCTGAACTGTAATTCCTTCTCCTCGAAGCTGGTCGATGAGCGCGCTCTCTTTTTGATCCGTGCCTTGCACAGGAAAACCTTGCTGCACTAAAATCCGAGCCAGAGCGCTCATTCCAATGCCGCCAATGCCGATTAGATGATATCTTTGAAGGGGAGATTGCATCATAACACCTCCGAAATTACACAAGTATAAGCTTGATCTACACGATTTGGTTTTTCGGGATATCGCAAACGAAGAGATCCCCGTTCTACCATGGGAGCCAAAAAGCGAGCTCGCAGCCCTTCTTCATTGCGATCCAACAATTCTGAAAGCTTCCTCCTAGAAATCCAATGTTTTTGACAGATTTTCAAAAGAATAGACTCCATTTCCTGATTAGACAATCGTTTATTTTGCCTGGCCGATTCAGCTATTGCCATTAATTCATTCAATTCAAGGTCAGAGATTTCTTCCTTATGTAGGGAGTCAATCCCCTTATGTAGGGAGTCAATTCCCTTATGTAGGGAGTCAGATTGAGGAGAAAGACGATAACGTGTCCACCGCCCCTGTCCATCTTGAGTCAAAACACCTTGACTAACAAGTTTTTGTAACAGCTTAGTGATATCTGTAGCATGTCCAGAGGTAATTTGACGCATTCGCGCATTATCTACCCATTCTTCTAAGTCTGCAGTGACTAACGCTTGTATCTCTAAAGGAGAAAATTTTTGAAATTTTGAACCAAATCGAATTTTTAATTTAGCAAGAGATTCTTCAGGGATAAGGCTAATCATAGGAAGTATCCATAAAGTACGATCCGGTTGCATACGTTCTCTAATCACCGGAGACCTCCAATGCTGAGAATTCCATCCGCGACGAATTTTATCGACTCCCGATCCTGCCTTTTCGGCAGCCCCAATCATACTAAACATGGTTTGGAGCGATTTATTTCGGCATTCGCTTATATTCCCCTGAAGCAACTGATCAATTGAAATAAGGAGAGAACCTGGGTTGGAGAACTCGAATCGATCTTTATATTTTTCGATAACTATTCCGCCCTGTCCTGAATAATCAGCATGAATGAGAGCATTGACCAATGTTTCACGAATCGCCTCATGAACTACAGTTTCCCCTTTCCTAAATAAATCTGAATCCAATTGAAAAGGCAGCTTTAAATCTGCAGAAAGTTTCTGGACTACTTTAACATAAAACTGAAATAAATTCCCGGACCAAGTTCCGTCTAAAGTTACACGATCCGTCCAACGCACTGCAAAATCATCAGATAATTTTTCACGAAAATCAACTGAATATTGAGGAAGAGCTTCGCGAAGAGTTTCCTCTCGACCAAACATCAACATTCCTGCTACTGTAAGACCTTTATGACCAATTTCTCTGCACGCTCTCCAACCTCCAAGTTTAGACAAAAAACCTATATCATCCTCGCTCAGCCAAGGATGGGTCGGTTTATGAGACGAGAGCCGTTGGCGATATTGCTGAAGACTTTGAAGATCTATATCTTTCAATGTGAAATGTTCTAAAATTCGACTATCTACATGCTCCTCTGATTTGTCGGCTAACATTCGGCTTACTTCTTGTTCAGTACAACGATAATCTCCTTCATAGTTTCTTCTATAAGTTCCCGTAAGTGGATTTTGCCCTATGAATACAGGACGTTGATAGCGAGAAGCCCTGGGTATACGAATAGCTAAAACAGTGCCATCCGGATGGTTGATCTCTTGAAGATCCGTACCGCTAAGTAAATTAGCGCTAACCTTCATTTTATTGTTAATAATATCCCAAAAATTTTTCTTCATTTTATTAACGTCTATCAACCCACTTACATTTCCATTATTTTCTACTCCGAGTAAAATGGTTCCACCTTTTGTATTTACCATAGCGCTATAGGTTTCCCATAAACTCTGAGGAAGCCCGCCTTTGGCTGACTTGAATTCTAAGTCATCATTTTCGTTCCAACCGAATTGAGCAAAGATCTCTAAAGGGTCAATAAAATTTCTTTTTTCTGTCATAAATGCACTATTTTTAATATGAATAAACTTCCTTCACTACATTCGCTAATCCTCTTCTTTGACAGTTCATTTGATCAAACCGCACAAGAGACCCTCTCAAGTCTTCCAATTGGACTAAGCAAGCCTCGATCAAAGACCGAAGACGAAGAGCTTCCCGCTCTTCAACCCAAAAGCCGCCTCGAGCCTCTTCACAAAAAAATCGAGCATTGAACATCTGGTGATTTTCGGCAGCATAAGGGAACGGGACCATTACAGCTGGAATCTGGTAGCGGATCAATTCCGCCGTCGTTGCAGCTCCGCTGCGGCACAAAACAAAATCGGCCGCCGCATAAGCCCTCGTCATCTCTGGCTCAAAGACCTGAACAAAAGCTTTGATCTTTTGTTTTTCATAAGCTTG
>DAINNB010000188.1:0-3083 GCA_036736085.1 Chlamydiales bacterium | reverse complement strand
TTCACAGTCTGTCTACAGATCAGATCAGAGAGCAGCAAAAAAAACAGCTCATCGCAAAGCTCAATGTAAAACGGCAATTCGTTCTCTACTTCAATACAAAACATCCGCTTCTTTCCTCTTCATTTGCCCGCAAAGCGTTTAGCTTGTGTCTCGACCGCAGCTATATTACCGCTAGGTTCTTCCCCTATAGCTTGCCATCGGAACCCAAAGGCGCATCAAAAGTAGAGGCACGCCAACTTATGAAAAAAGCCCTCAAAGAACTCGGTCTTTCTCAAGGAAACACCCCTCCTCTTACATTTAGCTACTGCGACCCCCAGCATAAAGAAGCTTTTGCTTCCTATCTGCAGACCACCTGGCAGAAAACGCTAGGCATTCCAATCCAAATCGTAGGCTCCGACTGGAATCATTTTCGGAGCAATTTAGAAAAAAAATCCTATGAAATCTGCGGCGCCATCCAAGACATCATCGATGAAGATTCTTATGAATATCTCAGTCGTTTTGAAGGCCCCAACTCCTGGAACTTTCCTCAATGGACCCATCCCGGTTATCGAAGCCTTATCGATCAAGCCCGCCCCACTTCCTTCGGCGCTCAAAAAAACATAGCAAAACAGGAAGCCAAAAACATTCTTCTCGAAGAAACTCCCTACACTCCCTTATTTCACTACATTCATCTCTATGCGCAGAACCCCAAACTCAAAAATTGCGTCTTTGATAAAGAAGGATGCATTGATTTCAGCTGGGCTTATTTAGAGCAATGAGAAATTATCCAAAGACTCTAAGTAACTCAAATACGATGATCAAAGAAGAAAAAATCCCTCCCAGAATTAAAGAGAGCTTACCTCCAGCTACTTGATAAGGAGAATGAAACCTTTTGCGATAGCGGCCGATCCAGACCATGAGGACGGGAAGAACTCCGAAAAGGATCATCGCGCAAAATCCTCCAGCAAAGCTAAGGGCCTGCAAAAAGACTTTTGGATTGATCATGGCTAAAACAAGAGGAGGGGCTAAGACGAGAAAGATCATCCAGCGGGCGACTTCCCGGCTTGGAGTTTTATTCAATCCGTCTGCTAAAAAATGAGACAGGGTCAATCCTTGTGCGAGAAACGAAGTGCTGATCGCAAAAAAAGCAAACCCTTGAGCAAAATAACTGATCCAACTTGAACCGAGAGCTCTCCTTAAAGCGATTGTCGCCTCATTTCCCTGCCGATAATTCTCTAAAATCCCATTTGGACCTTGGTAAGGGATCGCTCCGAGAACAAGCAAAGACCAAATCACATAGATTGCAAGAACGATCAAACTACCGCCCAAGATGATGATGCGCACGCGTTGCAAATCACCTTTCATATAGGCCGTAAGACTGGGGATCAAATTATGAAAACCAAACGAGATCACAAGTACCGGAAGAGAAGAAAAAAGAGCGCTCGGAGCCCAGTGTAAAAGATAGTCGGGATGAATCGAAAAAAAACCGATCGCGATCATACTCAGATAAGTAACGATCAATCCAAACATCAACACCCGATTGACCAAATCTACAGGCCGAGTGTCCAAGTAAATAATCCAACCAAAAATAAAAGTAAAAAAAACAGAGGCCGACCAGTCGGGAATAACGACATGAAAAATACTCTCGAAAATCGCAGAAAAAACCGATCCGCTTGCAGAAATATAGGCCACCAAAAGCGCATAAAAAAGAAAAAGATAAGAAATCCAAGCCGTTAAGCGGCCAGTTTTCCCTAATCCTTTCTGCGCCATCGAGAGCAAATTGACCCGTCCAGAAAACCACCCATTGACTTCAACGAGCAATAAAGCAGTAAAAGTCATCGCCGCCCAAGCTAAAAACAACATGGCCATTGACGGAAAAAAACCTGAAAGGCCTGTTAAAATAGGCAGTGCCAGCATCCCAGCGCCAATGCAGCTTCCTGCCACAAGGAGCATGCCGCCAAGAAGACTCCCCCGACCCAAAGAATGAGATTCCATCAAAAAACCTTTCTTTCCTTCTACTGAATTTTCTTCATTAAAAGGAAGCACTATATCCTAAAGCAGCCGCTGGACTCTTTGCTCGATGATGAGAAGTCTTCGGTTTTGATCTTTCAGTTTCTCTAGTTCGGCGTTTCGATCGCTAAGAGTTTGAGAAATGTTTTCCACTTCCACGCGAAGAGTCATGATCTCGCCATTTTTTTGCCGAAGGAGATCTTCTTGTTGATCAAAACCTTTTTGCAAAGCAAGACGCAGATTCCTCTCTTGGACCGTCTGATCTTCTCCTATTTTCGCCACTCGCTGCAGCCTTGCGTCAAATGAACCTGCTTCTTGAGATAATTTGTACTCTCTTGTTCGAAAAGCCCAAGAGGCCAACGCAAAACATAGAGCAGCTCCCACTGTGAACAGAATCATACAGGCAATTTTTGTCGATAAAGCAGCCAAAATAGCCAAAGCCGAAAAGCCTATGCCAGCATAAAAGATCTCTTCGCGGTAGAGGAAAATTTTTTCTGAAAAAAAATCTAACCCCTGCTGTAAAAAAAACGAAAACATGCCGCTTGTATTACACCCGACTCCTGAGCTCTGACGAAGCCAAGGAATGGGAGGCAAGTAAGTTTCTAGCGCCATAATAATACTCCACAATGGGCCGATAATTTTTTTCTTTCAAATCTAAGAGCGCTTCAATCCTGGAGATCGCCTGATCATTGGCATCGATCACTTCCGCAATCGATTGGGCCATCTCGGCTTGCTTCTCGTAATAATTGCGGCACGCCATAATGATCCCCACAATCTCCTCGATTTGATCTTCGGTTGCCTTCAAAGGCATTCTTTCAATCTCAAAGCTGATCTGCTGTTGGATTTGTCCCCAAAGATCGATCACCGTCTCATTGCGCTCGATCGTCCGTCCCAAGGCCTGCATCCGCATTTCCAAACTAGCGATTGCTCCTTTATCGCAAAGAAATTTAGCGACGTTCGAATGTCCTGCTTTCAGAGCTTCTTCAACTGGAGTCCCCGAAGGCCCTCCAAATACAGTTCGCCGATTGACAAAAGAGCTCGCTGCATCGAAAGCAACTAGATGACATTGCTCTTTTGTCGCCTCAGGTCAGAAG
>DAINNB010000187.1:0-3090 GCA_036736085.1 Chlamydiales bacterium | reverse complement strand
CAATGCGGCCTGTTTTGCGTGCATTGGCGCCGGTGAATGAATCGTGTTCGTGGCCAAAAAATTCTGATTCGATGAGCGTTTCGGTGATGGCTGCGCAATTGACTTTGATGAAGGGGAAAGAAGATCTTAGGGATAGTTCGTGAATAGCTCCTGCGATGACCTCTTTTCCAGTTCCCGATTCTCCGGTGATGAAGACGCTGGCTTGGCTTTGCGCGATTTTTTGAAGATCGTGGAGGATGTTTTTAATGGCGGGGCTTTGGCCGATGAGGGTTGTGTTTTTTTGTTCTTCTTTGTAGAAGCGGTTTTCTTTGAGAAGACGGATATGTTCTTCGGCTTTTTCTAGAGAAGATTCTAGGGCTTCAGGAGAAAAAGGCTTGATTAAGTAATGGAAAGCTCCGAGGCGCATGGCCTCTACAGCCGATTCGACGCTGCCAAATGCGGTGGCGAGAATGACGAGGGTTTGAGGATGAAGGGCTTTGGCTTTTTTTAACACAGTTAGGCCATCTTGCAGCGGCATTTGAACATCGCTTAAGATCAGATCGAATGATTCTTCTTCGAGTTTGGCGATCGCCTCTTGGCCATTGGCGGCGAGGGTCACTTCCTTGCCTTGCCTTCGCAAGGTTTCGGCGATGAAATTTCTCATGAGGCGGTCGTCGTCGGCGACCAAAATCTTTTCCAACGTCATTTAGTTACCTTTTAAGGGGAAGCGTGATGGTGAATGCAGAGCCCCTGCCAATCTGGGAGCGGACATCGATCGAGCCCAAGTGGGCCTGGACAATTTTTTGCACTTCGACGAGGCCAAGGCCGTTGCCTTTTTGTTTTGTCGTATAAAAAGGGGAAAACAAACGTTTAATCTCCTCTTCGTCCATCCCAATTCCGGTGTCGGTCACTTCTATTTGACAAGACGATTCTCTCTGTAAGAGCGAGATGCAAACGAGGCCGCCTGACGGCATAGCTTGAATGGCGTTAAAGATCAGGTTTAATAAAGCTGACTTAAAAGCTTCTGGATCAATAAAAGCAATAAGCGAAGTAAATGGAATGTGAAGCTGGAGCTGGACCTGATCAGGGAACGCAGGGTCAACCTTAACAAATTTCACAAGCTGCCTGAAAAAATGGCCTAGTTCAATGGGCTGGATCTTCATTTGGATTGGGCGGGCATATTGGAGCACGGAGGTCACAAGGGTCTCTAGGTTCTTTGTCCCTTCAATGACAAAATGGGCCATTTCTTGCAAGTGAGGAGCGTTTTGCAAGTCCCGGAAAAGAAGCGAGGCGTAGCCTCTCATCCCTCCGAGTGGGTTGCGTATCTCATGAGCGACGGTGGCGACCATTTCTCCGAGCTTGCCGAGCCGTTCGTTGCGCTCTAAAGTGCGTTGGAGCTGTTCGATCTCGCTGATGTCTTTGAGTAAAAGCATGAGCCCATGCTGCGATTTTGGCCCTTCATAGAGAAATTGAGTCGAGATTTCTAACGTTCTTTCCTTGTATGTTTTATAAACGATTTTGGGAGCCAGGCCAAAAATTAGGGCCTCTTTGATAGAAAAACCAAGTGTGTCGCCAGTAAAAACTGTCTCGATTTTTTTTCCTAAGAGGTCTTCCGCTTTTAGTTGTAAGTATTTTTGAGCTGCCTCATTGATCAGTTGCAGCGTGCCATCGAGTTGTATGAACAAAAGGCCTTGAGAAATGTTTTTTATAATGGCGTTGAAATATGTTGTTAACCGATTGAGCTCCGATGCATATTTTGTTAATTCTTCATTGACACCGAGGCATTTCTCTTGTAATTTAGAATAAGCATTTCTAAGCTGCTTGGCTTCGCTTGCAAAAAGAGAAAAAGCCCGGGACAAATGAAGGGCCGCTTCTTTTGGATGGAACTGATATTTATCGACTTGCTTAGACCACTTTTGCAGCTCGTACGCGCGGGACTCGGACATGTATACCTCCTCGAACCGGACTATAAGAGATTCATTAATAAACAGCATGCGCTATATTCTCTCGCTTCTTTTCCTTCTAACCGCTTGCTCCGGACTTGAACAGTCCGAGCAAGAAAAAGTGCGCCGCCGCAATTGCAAAGGGGAGTACATTTACCGAAAGAAGCAGGAAAATGCGTATGCCATTGTGGATCCGGCCCATACGCCAAGAGCGCTTTACCCTTGGGAGAGCCCTGTTCATTTGCCTCGGATCACCAAGGATTTTTTTCGCTGCAAGGGAAACCCCTTAAATCCTCCTGTTTTAGAAGCTTTAGGCGAGCAGCCGCCTTTGCCCCATTTTGATTGCGACGGGTGCGGCCGGCATGGGCTTCCAGTGATCCATGGGAAAGAAGGAGTTTATCCTGTCTTGCTTGACCTATTAAACTTTATTCAGAAGAAGACGGGCAAAAGAGTTGTCGTGACCTGCGGTCATCGCTGTCCTCCCCATAATCTTTATGCGGACTTATCCAAAGAGAATAAAACTTCCAAGCATCAAATTGGAGCGGAAGTTGATTTTTACGTTCAGGGGATGGAGGACCGTCCTTTGGAAATCATCGGCTTCCTTATGCAGTATTATCAAGAAACCCCTGTCTATCAAAACCAAAGAGAATTTTTGCACTTTGAAAGATACGAAAGAAATGATAGCCGCGTCGAAATCCAGCCGTGGATGAACAAAGAAATTTTTATCAAGCTCTATCAAAAGCATGAAGGTAGAGACACGGACAATCGGCATCCTTACCCCTATATATCCATCCAAGTGCGCTATGATAAAGACCGAGGGGAGCGGGTAGTTTACGATTGGAAAAGCGCCAATCTGGGATATCCTCGGAGTTAATTCTTTGTAAAAAAATCCGATTTCTTTTACACTTTGACCTTTCTTCTTTAAGCCGGTGTGGCGAAATTGGTAGACGCGGTAGACTCAAAATCTACTTCTAGCAATAGAGTGCTGGCTCGAGTCCGGTCACCGGCAAAAATGCAAAAGGGCAATCCGCCTCGGATTGCCCTTTTGCATTTTTGCCGGTGAAAAAAAGCGATAGCTTTTTTAGGACTCGAAGTGAGGAGCTTCCTCCGAACCGGCGGGAGTCCCTTGCGTCCGGTCGCCGGCAAAAATAAACAAGGCGATTCGCTG
>DAINNB010000186.1:0-3097 GCA_036736085.1 Chlamydiales bacterium | reverse complement strand
AGTTGTCATAGAGAGAGCATACTCTAACCGGGCGTTTAGTAGCTACAAAAAAAAGTTGGAATTTATATTGAAGAAAGTTGGATAATTATAATTAAAGAAACACGGTTTTAATAAATTTTTTATCTTGAAGAGAGTCGGTATGCCGAAAGGAAGATTAGAAGGAAAAGTTGCCTTGGTCACGGGGGCCTCTCAGGGGATTGGAGAAGAAACGGCCAGGCTTTTTGCTAAAGAAGGGGCGGTGGTGATCGTCTCTGATATTGATGATGAGAAGGGGACTCTCGTCGCTGGCAGCATCGGTAAGCCCGCTGTCTACATGCATCTGGATGTAAAAAATGAAGAAGATTGGGTTTTCATCATCAAGATGATCCTTAAACAATTTTCTAAGCTCGATGTGCTTGTCAATAATGCGGGGATCACAGGGTTTCAAGAAGGATTCGGCCCGCAAGACCCTGAGCATGCTTCTCTGCAAAGCTGGAGAGCAGTCCATGAGGTAAACTTGGATGGGGTGTTTTTAGGATGCAAACATGCAATCAACGCGATGAAAAATAATCCCGGTTCATCGATTGTTAACATCTCTTCTCGGTCTGGTCTCGTAGGCATACCGGGAGCTGCCGCGTATGCATCGAGCAAAGCTGCGATCCGAAACCATACAAAAAGCGTAGCCTTATACTGCTGCTCGCAAAAGTATCCGGTCCGGTGCAATTCGATCCACCCGGCAGCGATTTTAACTCCCATGTGGGATGCCATGCTTGGCGCCGCATCTGATCGGGAAGAGAGAATGGCCCATATTGCTAAAGATATCCCTATGGAGAAAATGGGGGTGCCGGACGATGTGGCCTATGCAGCGCTTTTTTTGGCGTCGAATGAATCTAAATATATCACAGGGATCGAGCTGACCATCGACGGCGGCCTGCTCGCCGGCGCCGGGGCCCCTCCGGCAAAAGCTGAGTAGTGGATGATGAACTTTTCAAAACAGCAGACCCGCTACGGCGCCTATGGCATTTTAAAGCAAAATGATCAATGCCTTTTGACGTTAAAGAAATCGGGCCCTTACAAAGTGTTGTGGGACCTTCCCGGCGGCGGGATTAAATTCGGCGAGGCTCCAGAGCAAACCTTGAAGCTGGAAATTTAAGAAGAAACAGCTCAATCTATCGGCCGCGGTGAGCTATCGAGCGTCGAAACTTTTGTCACTACCTATCTTCTTCATGGAGAAACAGTCCAGTTTCATCATATTGGCATTCTTTATCACGTATTCGACTTTGCGCCAGAGCCTGAGGTTTCTCCTGAAGAAGAAATCCTTTGGATGCCTTATCACTCAATGGAAAAAAACAAGCTGACCCCTTTTGCGCAGCAGGTTTTTATTTAAAAAAAGTTGTTGTTTCACGGATAGGGCCTTTTCGAATCGAGAGAGCGGCAATAGCAAGGCATGTTAGAACTTGGTTCAGAGTGGAGAAGGAGATTGGAGCGAAAAGAGAACTGATCAGTAGGAAAGCTGTTAGCAACAGATTCCCGTATCTCCAGGATCTGACAATTTCGGAGAGGCTGGTCATGGTGACGACGATGACGAGTGCACCGATGACGTGGTCAGCATCGGCGAGAAGCTGCGGCATGGAGAAGATGGCCGGAGACACCATGATCCACATGCCGAAAAGTAGACAAAGACAGAGGTTCCAAGGAAGGGTAACGCCCCACATAGATGCTTTCAAGAGATCGACAGTCGGACGGTCAAGCGACGGAGTGCGATGATCGTGGGTTGCCTTCGGACAAGTTCCTCCTTCTAAAAGAAGTTTTAAAAACGGTTTTTCTTTTGCATGTTTTAGATATTGGATGGAGGCCGTCATTTCATCGATCGAAAGGGGGATGGGAAGCAGCATGATAAAGGCGTTGATGAGGCAAAGGCCGCACCAAGAACCGACGAGAATAGGTTGAAGCATGATGAGAATAATCGAAGCGATCGAAAGAGGAATAGTAAGCAGTCCGAAGAGAATAACAAGCCAAGGAGTCGTTCTCCAGCGTCTTTCGTTGCCGAATCCAGATAGAGTTTCGAGGGTGTAGGCAAAGGCGCCTAGTCCTGCATCGGGAACTGGGAATGCTTTTGAAACATCCGAGGTGAGAACATTTACTGTGCCGCTGCCGAAAAAAGGATCCCACATCGTATCGATGTAGCCCAGCTGATAAGCGGCCAAGTAGCGGGAAATCATCCAACAGATGAAGGCCAAAAAGATGATTGGGATTCTTTGCGCCCAGGAGGAGGGGTTAAAGCTCCAGCCCGGAGGTATTGAAGGACCTTCGTTTGGAGTTTGATGTGATACGAAGGGAAGATAGAGAAAGATCGCAAGGGCAGCTACACCGCAGAGGGTATTATTAAGATAGCCAGCAGGATTTGGCGCCCAAAAAATAAGGGGGGCGGAGCTTAGCCAAACGCCCAGAAGTCCAATTACCCATCCTTTCCAAAGACCTTTATGCCTGCGCAGAGCAAGTCCAATGAAAAGAAAGATAATTCCGCAAGCTACATCGCTGTACAGCAAAGGATCGCTTTGGTAGCGAAAAAATGAAGAGGTTGCAAGAAGCCAGCATCCGAGTAAAGCAGTTGCAAAAGGGATCAAGATTTCTCCAGTCTTTTTTGTAGTTTTTTTGGCATTTCCAACTGATTGAAGCGATACCATCCGATTGGATCGCGCTTGAGATCTTCAATCATGATAGGAAGAGTTTTTTCTAAACTATGCAGAGGCGACCAGCCAAGCAGTTTTTTTGCTCGCGAGATGTTGAGTTCATAATGATCATCTGCGAGATCGATCATCCAAGGGCGGATAAAAGGGGGAGGGCCGAAAGGAAGATGGCAAAGGAACCAAGCTCCTATTTTGGCTATCCACTTAGGGACGCGGATGGTGGGAAAGTTTTTTTTATAAAGAAGCTGGCTGATCTGTTTTTGCAGATCATTATAGCTTAACGTTTTTGATTCTCCTATTAACAAAACGGTCTCCTGAGGAAGTTCTTTTCTTCGATCGACGGCAAGCGAGATCGCGTTGGCTAGGTCGTCCGTATGAACAAAAGAAGAGCCGCGAGAAGTGTCGCCAGAGAATAAAAAGGCTTCGAG
>DAINNB010000185.1:1816-3111 GCA_036736085.1 Chlamydiales bacterium | reverse complement strand
CGCCAAAGACCGCCGGAAAGCTTTCATGACAGCCCCGCCTCAGGGATTGTTCCTCGTCGAAGTGATTTACTAGAAGGGGCGCTGCCCCAGACCCCGCTAAAGGACTTCGTCCTTTAGAATCCTATTTGCTTTGCAATGCAAAAGAAGCTTTTGCATCAAAAATAAGATCCGTTTTTTTAAACAAGATAGGATTCTATACCGAAACAACTTGAAGAATCGGTTTTTGACAAAGAGGCTCCTCAAAATTTTGATTCGGAGCGAGCGACCATTGCCGGAGGCAAGGCGCGAGTGAGAATCGAAATTTTGAGGTAAAGCCGACGCGGTCAAAAACCGATTCTTCAAGTTGTTTCGGTATAAAGGACGAAGTCCTTTAGCAGGGTCAGGGGCAGAGCCCCTAGTACAGACGTTAAACAGCGTTTTATTGCCTTATTTTCAATAATTTGCTACATTGCCCGCCGCTTTGAAAATATGTATGTCTTCAACCATATTTCCGGCTATTTGTATCACAATATAAGGAGTAAATATGTTATCACTCAGATCGTTTTCTTCATGCGCAGCTTTTACGAGAACAACAGCTGCTTGTTTCTCTACATCTCCAATCAAAATTAACGATGATAGCAAGCACGATTCAAATCTACGTTTAAGAACGAAGGCTGCAAAATCTAGAACTCTGTCAACAGAGGCAGAAAGATCCCTAAAAGAAACCATGGAGAATCAATACAAAGAACTGAAAAAAGAAATAGACGCAATAAAAATTGAAATAAGCGAATTCCCTGATAACGTAGCTTTATTAAGGTCTACTATTCGTGCACAAAGCAAACAAATAGAAAATCTACAATCCGAAAAAAATAAAAGAAAAGAAAACAGTGATTTTGTTTGTATTTGGGGAGCAATAACGTGCATATCAGTATATTTAGCTTATCGACAAATTTCCCCCTCAAAAGGTTAGTAACACAGCGCTTTGTCTTCAATCTTGGAAGACAAAGCGCTTCGAATTTACCAATCATTCCTGACTCAAGAAACAGCTCTCGATTAAAGTCCTCAATTAAGAGAGGTTCTACCACCAAAGGACTTCGTCCTTTATTTGCCTTGCGATGCGAGAGACGTTTTTTAGGAAAAATTGGACACTTATACACTCGCCAAAAAAATAATCATAAAGACTGAAAGCAATCTATCTAACCTAGAAAAAAAGAGAAAAAGACCAGAACAAGAAAATTAATGCCATTTCTCCTCGACTCAATTAGGAGATTTTTTCGGATGCAAGGCTTGCCTTGCATCAAAGCTAATAGGATTCT